>CABTZC010000001.1 GCA_902489185.1 uncultured Brevibacterium sp.
CTGGACGACGACGCGGCCGTGCTGTTTACCTCCGGGTCCACCGGCCCGGCCAAGGGTGTGCGGTACACGCACCGAGCGTTGGGTGCCTTGGCCACGGTTCTCAAACGCCATTTCGATGTCAAACCCGGTACTGGCCTGGTGGCTGGGTTCCCGCCGTTTGCGCTGTTGGGACCCGGAATTGGTGCCAGCTCCGTGACTCCGGACATGTCGGTGACAAAACCGCGCACGCTCACGGCGCGCGCCCTGGCCGAGGCGGTTGCCGCCGGGTCCTGCACCATGGTTTTCGCGTCCCCCGCCGCCTACACCAACGTTGCGGCTACCGCTGATGAGCTCACTGACGAACAGCGAGAAGCGTGCGCTGGCGTCGAGATGGCACTGTCTGCTGGTGCGCCCGTTCCGCTTGAGCTCATGCGGAAGATCAAGTCTGTGTTCCCTAACGCTTCCGTTCACTCGCCATATGGCATGACGGAAGGCCTTTTGCTTGCCGACATCACGGCTGAGGGTGTTGCAGAAGCGATGGAGGCGGCTGACGATCACGGCGTGTGCGTGGGGCACCCGATTGACGGCGTGCGCTTTGCGATCGCCCCGATTCTCCCCGACGGAACACCGTCTGAAGATCTCATCGAACTGTCTGAGCCTACGGCTTCAGAAGCTGTGGGGGTTTTGGGCGAGTTCGTAGTGTCGGCCGATCACATCAAGTCCGGCTACGACCGCCTGTGGCTCACCGATGCCGAATCAAAACGCGACACGGCAGGTGGCCACACGTGGCACCGCACCAACGACATTGGTCACGTGGATGCGCAGGGACGCATCTGGGTCGAAGGGCGCACACAGCACATTGTGACCACGCCTCACGGCCCGGTGGCCCCCGGCGGTGTCGAAGCCGTTGTGGACACAGTTCCTGGGGTTGCGCGCAGTGCCGTGGTGGGTGTTGGGCCACAGGGAAACCAAGCGCTCGTTGTTGTCTTAGAACGTACAGACGAGATGAAACCCGGTTTGGCCGGCCTCGATATCACCGAACAGATCCGGGAAACCGTGCTCGAGAAGTGCGATCTGGACGTGGCGGCTGTACTTGTGGCCAAGGACTTCCTCACCGACATCCGCCACAACTCCAAAATTAACCGCGAACGCCTACGCGAATGGGCCGAAGCCCAGCTGGGGTGAAGCTCAGTCAAACACCAGGCCGTTGTCGACTACCAAGTTCTGACCAGTCACAGCGCGTGAAGCCGGGGACGCGAAGAACGTGGCTGCTGCCGCGAACTCTTCGGGAGTGGTGACATGCCCCAAAGGGGTGGTGGAAGCGATAGCGTCAAACACCTCGGGCGGGGTAGCCGAAGACGCGTCCGTGGCACGCAACAGACCGCCGGACACCATGTTTACCCGGACGCCCAGAGGCCCCAGGTCCTTTGCGAAAGTCCTGGTCACGGACAAAAGCGCAGCCTTTGAGGCGGTGTAGTCGTGGTACGGAACAACAGGGTTCTGGAACAGGTTGGTGCCAATATTGATGACGCGCCCGGATCCCAGTTCGCGGAAGCCTGGCAGGGCCGACTGGATCGTGTTCACCGCGCCGCCTACGGTGCCGCGGAACTGCGCGTCGAAATGTTCATAGTCGATTTCATCGGCGTGGGGGCGTTCGTCGCCGTTAAAGGAAAAATCCACAAGCGCGTTATTCACCACGGTGGACACTGGGGCGTTCCACTCGTCTTGCACGTGCTTGAACATGGCAAGAACTGCGCGAAAGTCGGCGACGTCGGCCTGCACGGCGAGCGCCCGACCACCCTGTCCCTCAATTGACTTAACAAGTTCACCTGCAGCGTCTTCGCTGGTGCGGTAGTTGATGACGACACTGGCACCTTCGGAAACGAACGTCTTAGTCAGAGCCGCGCCCAGACCTCGGGCACCCCCAGTGATCAGCACAATCTGGTCGCTGATGGGCAAAGCGTTTGTCGAATGGGCGTGTGCGTTAGCCATAGTGACTCCTCCAATGCGTAGTTGGCACCATCATCGCATTCCGCGACCAAAAATCCATGCCCACCGGCCCCAACCGAACGCCAATAGTCCGTCTTCCGACACAACGAACGGACCCACGCGAGGCTTCACATCTGGCAGGCCTTTTGACTGGTTGCCGGCCCTGCTTGTGACCCTTCGATAGCGAATACGGGCGCCCACGTAGTCCGCGCGCGCCTCGGGCGGTAGCTGCTGTGCCTCAGCCAGGCAGAACAGGAGGCTAGCCCCGTCCGTGCCGTGGTCTACAGGTGGGTGTGTGGTGTGCCAGTCCTGCGCCGTTTCCCATGCAGGTTCGCCTTGTGAACGCGCGCGTTTGAGCCCCACAGCAAGACCCCGGTAGTGCCCACCTAAGGTGCTCAAACGTTTGGAAAACAAGCTGCTTTTGGCTGCGTCAAGTTTTTTCTGGTCCAGGCCCATCGTGTTGTCCGCGCCACCCACCATGATGGCCACGAACTGAGCTTGGTCCTGTGCCAGCTTTTCGCGGATAGCGGCGAGGTCACGGACCGTCACGGCGTGATCCTGTCAAGGCCAGCGATGTCGGCGAGCGCATTCAGTTCTGCGAACATTTCGTCTTCAGGCGGGAAAGCTGAGTCGCGTTCTAGCATGAGCGGAACCGGACCGGTTCGTTCTACCACTTCGTGGGCCAGCGTCATGACTTGCTGTACGACGGGGCTCGCGTGGGTGTCGTGATACATGTCGCCGCGCCACGAACCGCCCGCAATGTGGCAGTACGCGATCCGTTCTAAAGGCATGGCCAGAACATCGGTGAGCGGGTCGCGCCCGTGGTTGGTGGCGTTTGCCCACACGTTCGCAATATCCAGAACAAGCCCAGCCCCTGTTTCATCTAATAGCGCTGTCACGAACTCGCCTTCGGGCATCTGCGGGTCCGGCCATTCCACCAGGGTGGCGATCGGCTCCAGGGCAAGCGGGCGTTGCAACACATCTTGTGCGCGGTGCACGTTGTCGACCATGACGGCCAGCTGGTCACGGGTAAGCGGGACGGGCAACAAGTGCCCAGCTTCCAACACCCGGGCGTGCGGGGAGTCGTAACCAGCTAGCTCCTGGGCGCGAACCAGTGCAATGTGTTCGCTGATCACTGGAGAGTGGCACGCTTCTGCAACAGCGTTGAGCATGTTCAAGGTATCCGGATCCGGTGGCTCTGCCGAACCTAACGACAGTGACACCCCGTGCGTCACCACCGGGACATTCGAATCCACCAGAACCTGCAAGTATTCGTCCAGGTCGCGGGGATTGTGGTTCTCAGCTAGAACCTCAACAAATGCAGGCGTCAACTTGGCCTGCGACTGACGCATTTCCCAACGCCACCCCACACCTAAGCCCGCGGGGAGACTACTCACGAACGACCTCGGGACGATACATCCAAGGAGCGAATGTCATTGGTCAGCTGCTTGTAGTTGCGCGAACGGAACTTCTTGGTGGGGTTGGAGACCTTTTCGCGGAAAGCCCAGGCCAGAATCCCGACGACCACCAGCACCTCGATCAGCAGACCCCACACCGGTTCGTGGGCGAACACCAGCATGATCAGACGCGCGGCTCCCAGCAAAAACAGCGCCAACCCCGCGGCCTGCGCTACCAAAAGGGCCGGGTGTTTGGGGCTGATGAGCATGCCTGTTTCACGCATGCCTAAGCGTAGGTCCTGCACCAGTGCGCGCGAATAGTCGTCGTGAGCGAGCTTTTCGTATACATGCTCAGGAGCTTCTTGCTTGTCAGTGACCTCCAGGGCACGCTGGATGAGCGGCTGTTGCATCAGCCCGCCAAAAATTTTCACGTCTCCGTTGCGTGCGAAGTATTCGGCTCGAGCGGGAGGACACACCAAGGTGGACACGGTGGCGTATACGCCTGAGCGGCGGTCCTTGGAGTATGCCAGTTCCAAAATGTTGGGGGTGCGTGCGTATTCGCGGCTCACCATTACGCGAGCGCCCCACACAACGAAGAACAGCAGCACCACTGAGGCGCCGTAGAACCACAGGAACGCTCCACCTGTGATGTGGTCGAACATGAATCTCCTCCTCTGTGCCTACCGAGCCCATGCACACGGTAGCCACACACCAGACTAGTCGCCACCTCCGCAACCGCCACAGCCGCCACCGCCGCCGCACGAGCTACACGAGCTGCACGAGGATCCTGAACCGCACGAGGAGCTGCCAGCGCCGTTTGCGAGCGATGCCGCCGTTGGCAAAGCCCACACCGAGGCAAACGATGGATCCAGCTGCCACGCGGCGGAGGCCCCACCCACAGCCAGTGCCAAGGGGAAGCCCAGGGCGAACGCTTGCGACTGAGGTTCGAGTCCCCGCATCTGCGTCATGGTGTCCTTAAGCGTCGCGGCGCGCGTTCGCTTCATGGCTCGCGTTGGGCCGGAGTACATAAGAAACCCGATCAAGAAAATGAGGCTAAAAGTCATGGCCACGAGGAAGCCTATGGGCTTGTCGTTAAACATGCCCACCGCGCAACGGTAAAGCCCGAATAGAAACACTGCAAGCGTGAACCAGCCGGCCAGTCTACGCAGGAACGTCTTGTTGTCTGACAAGAGGCGGTTCCGGCGCATGTCGGCGATGAGGTCCTTTTCCAGCTCCTTGAACTGCTGGTCGTTTTCCGCGCGTGTGGAAATTGATAGGTGTTGAAGGTCAGACGCTTCCATGAGTTGGCGGACCCGCCCCACAATGGGGTGCGAGCTTATGTTGCGGTACAGCTCTGGGTTGCCGTGACGTTCCAGGTACTCCAGGCGTTGTGGAGGGTCGAGCAGAGAAACGATGGTGGCGACCAGGCCTATGCGACCACCTGCGGCGTAGGCCAGTTCGAGCACGTTAGGGGTTTTTCGTAGCGGTCCGGCTGACGTTAACCGTCCCACAATAAGCAAGACAATGCATATCGCAACGAGCACCGCATAGAAGGCCAGGAATACGGGCCCCGGCACATTGGTCATCAACAGGTTCATGTTTTAAATGTACGGGCTGAACTCGCTCTGTGTGTGGCGAGCAGGTTACATCTGTACGTAGATTTGCAATCCGGAGGTGTACTCCATGCGCATCTCCTGCATAAATGAAAATCAGCCCGCGTCCTACGACAACGGGCTGATCATGATGCAAATGATTCTACCACGCACGACCACCCCACGAACCCCTGCTCCGGGCACTACTCACCCAACCGGCTACGCTTGAGGTATGCGAATTTGTGTCACTGGCGCTTCTGGACTGTTGGGATCTGGCGTTGCCCGCGCGCTTGTTGAGCAGGGCCACCACGTGACCACGTTGCAACGCAGGCCGTCCGGAGTTGACGGGGCGCAGGACGCACTGGGGTCTGTCACGGACCCCGCTTGCGTGGAAGGTGCGCTCACCGGCGCCGAGGCGGTTATCCACTTGGCAGCGAAAGTCTCCATGGCGGGTGACTCGGCCCAGTTTGACCGCGTGAACATCGATGGAACACGCACCGTGATTGAAGCCGCTCAGGCTGCGGGCGTGAAGCGTTTTGTCCACATTTCTTCGCCTTCGGTTGCACATTCCGGGTCGTCGATCATTGGGGAAGGTGCCCAGCCCGCGAACCCACAAACGGCCCGCGGGGACTACGCGCGCACAAAAGCCCAGGGCGAAATCATTGCGCTAAACGCAGACTCCGATTCGTTCCCCGTGATTGTGCTACGCCCTCACCTCATGTGGGGTCCGGGTGACACACAGCTGACCGAACGCATCATCGAACGCGCCAAGCAAGGACGCATCCCCATCTTGGGTTCGGGCACTCCCCTGATCGACACGCTGTATTCGACGAACGCAGTAGACGCGATCATTGCCGCCCTCGAGGTGGTGCCCCATACGCACGGGGAGGCGCTCGTGGTGACTAACGGGCAACCTCGGCCGGTGGGCGAACTTCTCAACAGGATTGCCGTGGCTGGCGGCGCTGACCCCATCCGCATGCACGTCCCAGCAGGTGCCGCGAAGGTGGCAGGTTCTGCGATTGAGACCGTGTGGAACCTCACCGAGCACGACGACGAACCGCCACTGACGCATTTCCTTGCCGAACAGCTGTCGACTGCGCACTGGTTTGACCAGCGCCGCACCCGTGAGGCTCTCAACTGGACCCCTGCCGTGAGCATCGAGCAGGGCCTGAAGATCCTGGCCGAGCACTACGGGAAGTAGAAAGCTGTCCACTTTTGCAAGCCTGACACGCGATAAGCGTTCATTTTGAAACTTTTTTTAACTTTTTTCTGCGCACCTTGATGCACCTATGACCTGCGAAATCACATCAGTGTAAGCATTATTTATAACGTTTTGATTACGCCCGCGTGTATCATTTGACGCAGATGTCTACTACGATCCTTTTTGGCGAACAAGTAAATGCTCCCACTTCCCACCTTTAGGAACATATGCTTAAGACAAAACTGCCACTTGCAATCGCTGTAGGCGTTGTATCAGTAGGCCTCTTTTCAGCTCCCGCGTCGGCGATGCCATCACTGACGGGCAACGCGCACGACAACAACTCAAACTCAACGAGCGATGACGTTGCGCAACCCGAACAGTCACCGACTCCGGCTGATTCGACACCGGAGGAACGAAAGCCCGTTCAGAACGAGTCAAAACCTAAGCCGAAATCCAAGCCAAAACCGAAACCAAAGTCGAAGCCAAAGCGACAGCTTCCTCCGCAGCCGTCGTATCTGGACAAAGACCAGATTGAGAACGCCCGCATCATTATTGGTGTGGGGCGCGCATACAAAGTGCCTGACCGGGGAATTCAGATCGCACTGATGACGGCGTTCCAGGAATCCGACATGTACAACCTGGACCACGGCGACAAGGACTCGAAGGGGCTGTTCCAACAACGCCCCAAGTACAACTGGGGAACTGAAGACGAAGTTCAAACACGCACGTTTGCCACCCAGTCTTTCTATGGAGTGAACCCTAAGGTGAAAAACGCGGGTCTTCTGGACATCCCAGGGTGGAAAAAGATGAGCCTGAACGATGCCGCACAAGCAGTACAGCGTTCGGGATACCCGGAGCGGTACGGCAAGTGGGAGAACTTGGCATGGCGTACGCTTCAAGCAAACTACGACGCGCCCAAGATTTACCACGCGGGACCTGTGGAATAGTCAACGCCACGTGAAAGAGCGCACGTGTCTCTCAGGCGCCTATTAGGGGAAGGGAGCCAGGGAGGCACGTCGTTTATTCCACGCGAGTAAGATACTCAATATGTCAGAAACTACAGCCGTCGATGTCAGCAAGATTCACCCTGAGGGTGACTGCGACATTCCATCAGAATTTTCGTCGCAAAAAAACATCAGCTTGACCGCTGAGCTATTCAAAGCTCTTGCTACACCGTCGCGCTTGAAGATTCTGCTCACCTTGTCCCATGGACCTGCCAGCGTCAGCAAGATCGTGATCGCTACCGAGCTGTCACAGCCACTCGTGTCACAGCACCTCAAAGTGCTGCGCGGGATTCACCTGGTGTCCGTGCTACGTGAAGGGCGAGAAGCGATCTACTCGCTTATGGACGACCACGTCGCGCACATCATTCTTGACGCCATGGCCCACGTCAACGAACTCGAGCACGCCAGCTAGCTCGGGCACCCACGCCGACTAACCAAGCGAGCCCAGCCCGCGCCTTACTTTTCCAGATAAGCCGCCTGGAACTTGGCGATGCGACGCAGGGCCTCAGCGACCGCCTCGGGGCCGGCAGCCAAGGAAATACGCACCCACTTATCACCGTTGACGTTATCGAAATCAAGGCCAGGCGACACCGCAACACCTTCCGTTTCCAGAAGCGCCGAACACCACTGGGTGGCGGTTTCGTACGGCCCCAGTACGTCCTCTACCAGGCCGTACATGTAGAACGCACCGTCGGCGGGCGCCAGGTCACGCCACCCCAGCGAAGGTGCGGCGTCCAGAACGCTTTGACGCGCGCGGGCAAATCCAGCAAGAGCTTCTTCACCTTCCGCGTACGCAGACTCAGTGAACGCTTCGACGGCGGCGTGCTGAGCTGGGACGGGGGCGCACAACGCGTAGTTTCCAGCGAGACCAGCAATTGTGTCCACAAGATTTTCCGGCAAAACGGCCCAGCCCAAACGCCAACCGGTCATTCCCCAGTACTTAGAGAATGAACTGATGACAATGGCGTCCTCGTTGAATTGCAGGGCGCAGTCACCGATCGAGTCCGTGAACGTGATGCCGTGGTAGATTTCGTCGCTGATGATGCGAACGTCGTGGCTGTGACACCACTGGGACAGCTGTTCGAACTGCTCACCGGGGATCATTGTGCCGGTGGGGTTTGCTGGCGAGGCGAGCATGACACCTGCGAGCGCACCTTCACTGTGCGCCTGGTCCAACAGTTCAACCGTGGGTTGGAAGCGTTCGTCTGGGCCGCAGTCCAGTTCAACGACCTCGACGCCTAGGCCAGCCAAGATGTTCTTGTACGCCGCGTAGCCGGGACGGGCCAGAGCCACGCGGTCCCCTGGGTCAAAGCACGCGAGGAAGGACAGAAGGAACGCACCGGAGGATCCCGTCGTGACGAAGAATCGGTTGGCCGGAATGTCGAGTCCGTACCAGCGCTTGTAGTGGCCAGACAGCGCTTCGCGCAGAGGCAGAATACCGGCGGCTGGTGAGTAACCCAGCGACGTACCGTCAGTCATGATTTCAGCGGCGCAAGTGCGCACAGATTTGGGCGCGCCTTGCAGCGGTTCACCCACGCACAGGGAAATGATGTCGCGGCCCTGCTCTTCGAGTTCCGCCACACGCTGCAGAATGTTCATGACAGAGAACGGGCGCACCACCTTTGCCCGGTCCGAAATGCGTGTCAGGGTGCTGGGTAAAGGTTGGTTGCTACTCATGTTCACATCGTGCCACACCTGCGCGTTAAGCAGCGCGCGAAACACCGGGCGCGTTTGTGCGCGGGGTACTGGTTGAGGATGTGTGTGGGGTTGTTCGCCACACCCGAGGCGGCGGAGCTGCTACGTAAGCTTTTTGGTTTTGGGTTGATGGCGCGCATTGCTTTGAGGTGATTGGGCAGAAACTCCACTTTTTCCTAGAAATGTATAGATCATGCGCAATCTTTATGGTTCAATACATAATACGGATGAAGCGCGCTTGCCTGATTGAAGCGGTGCAATGGCGCATTTACAGACATCATACGGAACCGAGAAGCTCATTAAACGGCGATTACAAGGGGGTAAGACGTTGGTTACTCGCGAAGAAAAAGCAATGATCGCTGCCGTTGGTGCATTCATCGACAAGGATGTTCGCCCGCACATCAACGAGTTTGAGAAGTCCGGTGAGTACCCGACTGAGTGGATCGACCAAATGAAACAGATGGGCATTTTTGGTCTTGCGATTGACGAACCGTGGGGGCCTGGCGCGGTTTCTGCAGAAGCGTACGCACTGATCACCGCAGAGTTGGCACGTGGATGGATGAGCTTGGCGGGCGCTATGGGTGGGCACACCGTTGTTGCTAAACTCATCCAGCTTTTCGGCACACAAGAACAAAAGGACACATACCTACCCCGCATGGCTGAAGGACGCCTACGAGCAACAATGGCATTGACTGAGCCAGGCGGCGGGTCCGACCTCCAGGCGATGCGCACGGTGGCAAAGAAAAACGGTAGCGACTATGTCCTCAACGGTTCGAAAACCTGGATTACAAACGCACGCAAATCAGATCTTGTTGCGCTTCTTGTTAAGACTGACCCAAACGCGGAACCACGCCACAAAGGAATCTCTATTCTCCTTGTTGAAAAAGTTCCTGGATTCGAAGTCTCACGCGATCTTCCCAAACTTGGCTACAAAGGCGTTGAAAGTTGTGAACTGACCTTTGAAAACGCTCGCGTCCCACAAACTGCCCTCCTAGGCCAATCAGAAGGCCAGGGGTTCGCACAAATGATGAAAGGGTTAGAGATCGGACGCATCCAAGTCGCGTCCCGTTCACTAGGTGTCGCACAAGCCGCCCTAGATGACTCCGTGAAGTACGCACAAACACGCGAATCGATGGGCAAACCCATCTGGAAACACCAAGCAGTAGGAAACACACTGGCCAAAATGGCCACAAAACTAGAAGCAGCACGCCAACTCGTTCTCCACGCAGCACGAACATATGACCAAGGAGGACGCGTCGACCTAGAAGCCGGCATGGCCAAATATTACGCGTCCGAGGTGGCAGCAGAAATTGCGCTAGATGGGATCCGCGTACACGGCGGTTACGGTTACTCCACAGAGTTCAACGTTGAACGCTACTACCGCGACGCCCCACTCATGATCGTGGGTGAAGGCACCAATGAAATCCAGCTCGGCGTCATTGCCAAACAACTCATCAACCGTAACAGGATCTGAAAGGCACCCTCATGACTGTTCACACCGGATGGCACGGCCGCTACTTTGAAGATTTCGTCGAAGGCGACGTATATGAACACCCACTAGCACGAACCGTCACCGAAACAGACAACTCTTGGTTCACACTCCTCACCCAAAACACTGCACCCGTACACTTCGACTTCGAATACGCAAAACGCACAGAGTTCGGCAAACCACTCGTCAACTCAACCTTTACCGTCGCACTCGTCACTGGGCAAAGTGTCACCGACGTATCACAAAATGTCATGGCTAACCTTGCATGGGACAAGATTCAACTACCGAACCCTGTCTTCCACGGCGACACCATCCATTCACGTTCGACCGTGCTCAGCAAACGCGAATCCAAATCGCGTCCCAACGTCGGGATTGTGACTGTCAAGACCGAAGGGTTCAACCAGGACAACACCCTCATCTGCAGCTTCGAACGCACCGTCATGGTCTACCGCCACGGCCACGGCCCCCGCGCAGAAATCATCGAGGAAATAAACCAAGACCGCAACGCTGAGTAAATACTCCAGCAAATCTCACACCAGAGAAAAGAGATGTCAATGACGACACTTCGAAAGGCACTCGCAGCACTCGTCATCCCCGCTCTCGTGCTCCTCGCCGGTTGTACGAAACTCGAACTCGACGAGCAAGTACACGAGTTCCCACGCTTCACGGCCTGGACAACGTATGGCACCGGCACCGCCACATATGCAGATCTCGCGGCAGCAGCTAATGCAATCTCAAATGACACCGGTGCACAGATTCGAATCCTGACGTCTGACACGGCGGTGGGACGGCTGGGGCCTTTGCGTAAACAGCAAGCGTTGATGGCACGCACAGGCGACGAGTATATTTTCTCCTTTGAAGGTGACTTCGATTTTGCGCATCAAGACTGGGGCCCGCAGAATCTGCGCATGGTGTGGGCGCCGACAGCTCCGCACTCCCTCATGACCAAAGAAGGCTTAGGGATCAACACGCCCATGGACCTCAGGGGCAAGCGAGTCCCCAAAGTGTCCGCCAACCCGTCCGTCAACAACAAGATTGAAGCGTTCTTAGCGTACGGCGGTTTGACATGGGACGATGTCCATCCTGTCGATATCGCCTACAGCGAGCAACCGAAGGCTCTCCAAGCTGGAAAAATTGATGTTCTGTATCTACAGGCTTATGGGTCCTCCCTTTTCGAACTCGCGAGCGCAGTCCCCACTAAGTGGATCGAATTAGACCCCAACGACACTGAACGGGTGAAAGCAGCAACCGAAGTCGCACCAACGATTGAAATCAAAGCATTTGAAAAGGGAGCAGGCCAAAAACCGGGACAGAGCGACTTCGCTTTCGTCTATCCCATCCCAATTGTTGCTTACGCAGACGTGTCTGACTCCCTCGCCTACCACACATCAAAGGCGTTCGAGGATGAATATTCTGCATATAAGGACGCGACCGCGACCACAAAAGACTGGAGCTTAGACTCCGTTGTCACTTCCCCGATCGTCGTACCGTTCCACGATGGCACGGTCCAGTACTTCAAAGAGCAGGGAGTGTGGACTGACGACGCACAGCATCAACAGGACAAGCTCATAGCTTACGGGGAAAAGCTACGTGAGCAGTGGCCAGAGTTCCTTGCCCAGGCAGACACGGGTGCCGACCTGAAAAAACAGTGGCTGGAGTGGAAAGAACAGCACTCTTTAAGTTCAGCTGACGAATTCGCCGAAAAAGTCGGCCGTCAACCCTGATCTACCTCACACATTTACTTGAAGGACTTTCAATGAATACACGAATTACCCCCTTATGGAAGACAGTGATCGTGATACTTACGGTCGTTGGCATTTTCTTAGCGATGAATCAAGCGTTCTTTTGGGACGCGTTCGGCGTTGTCATCTTGACCAACTCCTACCTGTATTTCATCTTGGCGTGTTTTTTGCCTATCGTTTTCCTCTTGTTCCCGGCTTCTAAAGTCCTCAGGTCCAAGCCCCTGCCGATCTATGACGTAGCTTTGGCTGCAATCACATTTGCCGTGTGCGTGTACTTTGGATTCAAAGGCGAAAACATTGTTACGAACGGCTGGGATAAGTCGCTGTCCTATCCCACGATCACATTGGTCTTCTCATTCATACTGTGGGCAATAGTGCTCGAGGCTCTGCGTCGCACAGCGGGTCTGGTCGTCACGATTATCGCCCTGGTATTTTCGTTGTACCCGCTGTTTGCCTTGGGAGTTCCGATTCCGTTTCTGCAGGGTATTCCGTACAACCTTCAAGACACTGCGCGCATCCATGCAATGGGTGTGGACTCAATTCTGGGTCTTCCGCTGCAGACCGCGGCCTCGATTCTGGTTGGGTTTCTCTTGTTTGGTGTTGCCCTGCAGCACACAGGGGGTGCAACGTTCTTCTATGAACTGGCAATGGCAGCATTTGGCCGCTTCCGAGGTGGCTCAGCCAAAGTTTCGGTTGTTTCGTCCGCTTTTATGGGCATGATGTCAGGTTCTGCGGTGTCGAACGTTCTCACTACCGGCCCTATGACAATCCCGGCGATGAAAAAATCTGGATTCACGGGGCGCTATGCCGCTGGAGTTGAGGCTACTGCCGCAACCGGTGGAACGATCACCCCACCCATCATGGGAACAGCGGCTTTCCTTATGGTGTCATTTGTGGGGGTGTCCTACACCGAAATCGCTTTGGCCGCTGCCATCCCGGCGCTCTTGTACTACCTAGGCATCTTCGTTCAAATCGACTCGTTCTCAGCAAAAGCCGGGCTCAAAGGGATGCCAAAGAACCAACTGCCTAATGGCCTGACCGTGACGCTCAAGGGCTGGCCGTATTTGGTCGCGCTCACCGGCCTCGTCGTACTTTTGGTGGTTCAGAAAAACGAGTCACAGGCCCCGTACTGGATCGTCGGCTTCCTTTTGGTCGTTGCCATATTCCTGAAGGAACACCGGCTTACCGTCAAGTCCTTCGTTAATTTTCTGTTCGCCTCCGGTAAGACGATTGCAGAGATTTTCGGAATCATCGCGGGCGTAGGTCTCATTGTGGGTGGCTTATCGATGACCGGCGTGTCCCTGTCATTGGCTCGTGAACTCATTAACCTCGTTGGGGACAACCTGTTCTTAATCCTCATCGCGGGAGCGGTAACGTCGTTCGTTCTGGGCATGGGAATGACCGTATCTGCGGTCTATGTATTCCTGGCTATCGTCATGGCTCCGGCTTTGACCGGAATGGGCATCAACCCAATCGCGGCGCACCTATTCGTCATTTACTGGGCGACAGTGTCCTACATCACTCCACCGGTTGCTTTGGCCTCGTTCGCAGCGGCCAACATTGCTGGCACTCCGCCAATGAGTACGTCCTTAACTGCAATGCGTCTTGGCGCAGTCAAGTACATTGTTCCGTTCGCTTTCGTCCTCAATCCGGCACTTGTGGCCCAAGAGTCGACAGCGGTTGAAATTCTCTACACTCTGGCGCTTGCAGTAGTCGGCATCTTCTTCTTGGGATGCGCCTTCGAAGGCTGGTTCATTGGAGTCGCACGTCGCCTCAACCTCGTCATGCGAATTCTGCTTGCCCTCAGTGGCGTGATGACCCTGGTGCCAAACAACACGATTGCAGTTATTGGGTTGGTAGCTGGTGTTCTGTGTGGAGTGGTCTCACGGTTCTGGAACAACGGTAACGCGGAGGTCTCCGCAGCCATTGAAGCCAAGAAAATTGATGCCGCGCTTAAGGCCGAAAAAGAATACGCTTCGTCACAGGCGGATGACGATGACCATTCGCCCCGGATTGGCCCTACTGCTCAGCGGGGATCGGGTGTCGATATCGGCAGTGGTGATGAAACCTCGCTAAGCGATAGGCGTCTCTCTAGTTATGCAGAATCTAGCAAAAAACGTAACTAAGAATCAGCAAAATAAGTGAGAGGAGCATACTATGCGCCGATCCATATTTAATGAAGATCATACTGAGTTCCGCAAACTGTGCAGAGACTTCATCTCCGCAGAATTAGCCCCCAAATACGCGGAATTCGAAGAAAACGGTCGCATTCCCAAAGACTTCTTCGCCCGCATGGGAGAGCTTGGCCTCATAGGACTTCAAGTACCAGAAGAGTACGGTGGTGGTGGCCAAACGTCTTTCAAGTACAACGCTATTCTGGGCGAAGAAACCCTCTACCAGGCGTGTTCATTGGGGACACTTCGAGTACATCAAGACCTCGTCATTCCTTACATCCTGACCTACGGAACAGACGAACAGAAACAACGCTGGCTACCAGGGATGGCATCAGGGACCAAACTGGGCGCCATTGCAATGACAGAACCGGGCACGGGTTCCGATCTCACTGGAATCCGCACCCGTGCTGTTAAAGACGATGACCACTACGTGCTCAACGGCGCCAAAACATTTATCACGGGTGGAATCAATGCGGATATCGTTTTAGTCGTTGCTCGAACTGCTGACTACAACGAATCCGATCGCCGTGGTGGCCTTTCTATTCTTGTTGTCGATACCGACAGTCCAGGGTTCGAGGTGGGCCGTGCCCTGGACAAGATTGGCCTCAAAACACAGGACACAGCTGAACTGTTTTTCAAGGATATCCGTGTTCCCGCTCATAACCTCTTGGGTGAAGAAGGACACGCTTTTGAATACCTTTCGCACAATTTGCCACAAGAGCGGATGACGATTGCAATTAACGCAGTAGCCGCAGCACGTGCTGCAATCAATTTCGCCACTGAATACGCCCACAGTCGTCTGGTCTTTGGCACGCCACTTAAAGAGTTCCAAAACACCAAATTCGTTTTGGCTGAATGTTCAACCGAAGTTGAAGCTGGACAGGCTCTTATTGACAGGGCATTAGATGAACTTGACGCGAACACCCTCACACCTGCCGACGCCGCTCGTGTAAAACTTTTCGCGTCAGAATTACAAGGTCGTGTGGTTGATAAATGCTTGCAAATCCACGGTGGCTACGGTTACATCACTGAGTATCCGATCGCTCGGTTATACGCGGATGCCCGCGTCACCCGAATCTACGGCGGAACAAGCGAAGTCATGAAAACAATCATTGCAAAAGATATGGGGCTCTCGAAGTCTCGCAATTAATAAACCTGCTACAAAGCCAATGCGCTGAAACGTACCAATAAACTGTTCAAAGGAGAACCAGATGCTAGTCAACGGAACGTCAGCCCTTGTAACGGGAGGATCCTCAGGTTTAGGACTGGCGACTGTCCGGCGCCTTGTGGAGGCCGGGGCAAAAGTCGTTATCGCAGATCGCAACTCCCCCTCAGAACAAACAGCCAAAGAACTCGGCGACGGTGCCGTATTCATCGAAACTGACGTCACGGATGAAGATCAGGTCAGTGATGCGCTTGGCCGCGCATCTGAACTCGGGCCCTTGCGGACTGTTGTCAACTGCGCTGGAATCGGCGGGCCAATGCGACTCGTACAAAAGGACGGTAGCCCCGGAAATCTGGAACATTTTCGGCGGATTATCGATGTCAATCTGCTTGGCACCATGAATGTCACTAGCAAAGCAGCTGCTCTCATGGCACAAACAGACGAGGTCGACGGTGAGCGTGGTGTCATTATCTTCACGTCCTCGGTCGCGGCCTTTGAAGGGCAAATAGGCCAAGCCGGGTATACGGCTTCCAAGGCCGGCCTCGTTGGTTTGACACTGTGTGCGGCACGCGATCTAGCGTCCAAAAAGATCCGTGTTATGACCATTGCCCCCGGAACCGTTGACACTCCACTCTTGGCGGGCGCGTCACAAGCAGTGCGGGATTCGCTTGCCCAAATGGTTCCCCACCCCAAACGTCTTGCTGATCCGGACGAGTTCGCAAAGCTGGCAATGTCCATCATCGACAACGCCATGCTCAACGGTTCTACCGTCCGTCTTGACGGTGCAATTCGGATGGCGGCACGCTGACATGAACTACTACTACCCAGAGGGTATGCCTCGTCACCTTTCATACCCGCCGGTCACAGTCCCCCAGTTCCTCACCTCGGCCGTTCATCTCTACGGTGACCGCGTCGCAGTAGCGGATGGCGAAGAGTCGTTCACATATACACAGTTGCTCAGCCATGTAAAAGCAATGGCGGCTTTCTTACAGGAAAAAGGGGTGGGTCCTGGTTCAACAGTTGGGCTGCATCTCCCCAATACTTTGCACTTCTACGTCGCTTATTATGGGGCCCTGTTTACCGGGGCGACAGTCACGGCCATCAACCCATTGCAGCCTGTTTCTGGGCTGGTCACTCAGGTCAGTGACGCTGGTGCACACGTCGTTATCAGCCACCCCGCGCATATCGATCGCGTAGTGGAGGCTGTCCCCCAACTCGACGTGCAGACAGTGATTATCACTCCCGCGTCGTGGTCTGGTCCAGCATCGGATGAAGAAATAGCTGATGCGCAGAAGTTAGCATCGGATCCGTTGTACACACTGGCAGAAGAAATCTATCGCCACCCCGCAGAAGATTTCGAACTTATAAAGGTGTCGCCCGATTCGGTTGCTCACCTCGCCTACACGGGTGGAACCACTGGGAAGTCAAAAGGCGTGCGAGTTCTACACCGCAATCTCGTGGCGAATGTATGCCAGGTTTCGGCTTGGCGTTTACACTCGACACTTGACTTTGATGGTGAGTTCATCCATCTAAACTCTATTCCAGGCGTGCCATCCCCCTTGGCTGAACCAGGGGTGGGCGTGACTGTACAAGTTCCACCCCTCTTTCACGCGCAAGGACTCATCACCTCAAACATGTTCATCATTGGCGGAATCACGATTGTGCTTTCCGGCCGTTTTAAGCCCGAGGTGTTCGTTGAGATAGCGCAAGAGTGGGAAGCCACATACGTATCAGGTAACCCACCCATGTATTTGGCACTCGCACAATACTGTATTCCACGCGGAATCACGCTACCCACTATACGCATGGCCGTGTCTGGTGCCGCACCCTTGGACTCGAATGCCCTCGATCGCATTGCAAAAATCATGCCTAACGCCGTCGTAGGCGAAGGGTATGGTATGACAGAAGCCACATGCCACGCTATGTCCACCCCGGCCTTCCTCGACCGCTCAGTGCCCGTGGGCACAGTGGGAGTCCCCGGCCCCGACACCGAGGTCGAGGTCCGATCACCAGACGGCCTTACCGTTTTGGGTGACGGAGAAGAAGGTGAGCTGTGGATACGTGGACCGCAGGTTACGGCAGGATATGCCAATGCTCCCGAGAAAACAGCTGAGCAGTTCGTTGACGGCTGGCTGCGTACCGGGGATATCGCTTCCCGCGACGAACGTGGTTTCTTCAGAATTCACGACCGTGCTAAAGACATGATCATCTATAAGGGTTACAACGTGTACCCGCGGGAGCTTGAAGACGTCGCTTCCAAGCATCCAGGTGTGGCAAAAATAGCAGTTGTGGGTAAGCGTGACGCCGAAGCGGGAGAAATTCCTGTCGCTTTTGTCATTCGCTCAGAAGGTAGCGAACTCAGCGAACGTGAGCTTATTGACTTTGTGGCAGCGGATGTTTTGCCTTATCAGAAAATCCGCCATGTCCATTTTGCGACTGAATTACCGACCTCCGCCGCTGGCAAGATCTTAAAAACGGAACTCCGCGATCGGCTGTGAATGGTCATAGAAATGGCTTGAGTCCTGTTACGTATGTGCCACGTAACAGGGCTCAAGCCATTGACAGAAACTAGTTCTCTAGTGGCGGGTGGGGAGCGTTTTCCTTCTTCCACTCTTCCCACACTTCACTTAGCTGATCAGGCGGAGTTTCTTCCACTACCTCTTTCCAGCCTTCACGAAGTTTCTCACCACGTTCAATGAGGAGCTGATTACGTTCTTCATGAGCGGGGGTCCAGATACCTTTTTCCGTCAAGTACTGCACCAGACCGTCGTGATGAGGCAACACGACCGGCATCCAGTCGATATTGTCGATGCCCCAGTCTTTTGTCGTAGCTGTTGAATCCTTATACGCACCGTAAAGTTCATCGAATGCTCTGACAGTTTCGTAGACTTCTTCTGCGCTGTATTGAGCGTAACTGGTCATTTGGATTGAATACGTGGGTCCCCGTTTAGCTTTACCTTCCATCCCAATTTGAGATTCAAATTCAGTGAGCTGGACTGATGGCGCGTACTCCTGTAAGCGCTTGAGTGCGGCATCGTCGCCGTCAAAGTCGATCCATGTGACCTTTCGCGTCATATTCGTTTCAATAATGGCTGCCGATTGGGCTCCAAAGATCGCCATATCCAATCCTCCACTCGCCAACATTTTGGGTTGAGCGCTGTACTGCGTGGGGGTCTTAACGATGTCGTCTGTGGTGAGCCCGGCATATGCGAGTATCCCTTGGATCTTCTCCTGCGTTGATGGATTCGCTGACAACCACGGAATTTTCTTACCTTTCAGATCCGCCAAAGATGTGATTCCGGAGTCCGCATTGACCGCAACAGTAACCGTAGTAGGTGGGGTCCAAATCGTGCGTAAGTCTTGCGGCCCCCAATCAGAGCCAATGAACTCGTGTTTCCCTTCGAATGCGTAAAAAGCTTCGTCTGAAAGTCTGGCAACCTGGGCCTGTCCGGTTCGTAATGGCGTCATTCTGCCCATCGCTGTATCCGAACCGATCATCCTGACCTGAGACCCCCTCTGATCAATGAGTGCTTCAGCGACAGCTGCCTGTTCAGCATAGTTCGAAGTACCCACCGGGTAGCCAGTCCACACAGTGGTTCGCGGAAGTCCCGATGGCAACAAACCGGATGGGGCGTGAGTAGATGGCGTTCCAGTCGTCGTAATCGTTCCACAACCGGATAGAAGAAGGGCAGATGCCGAAACACCTGCAAAAACTAAACGCCATATTCTGCGCATTTTCGTCACGACTAACTCCTTCGTTAAGTCACTCGGCAAGTTCGAGGATAGAAGCATTGGCCTGGCCGCCTGCTTCACACATTGTTTGAAGCCCGTACTTGATGTTTGACTTACGCATGTTATGAATCAGGTCAGTCATGATGCGTGCACCAGAGCCTCCCAACGGGTGCCCGAGTGCAATCGCACCGCCGTTGGGATTGACCTTCTCCCAGCTCACTCCAGTTTCTTTCATCCATGCCGCAGGAACCGAGGCGAATGCTTCGTTAACTTCAAATACTCCAATATCCTTTGCATCCAACCCGGAAGTTTTGAGAGCTTTTTGCGTTGCGGGAATTGGTGCGTCCAGCATGGTAATCGGATCCACACCTGCCAACGAAGTCGTATGTAAGCTAGCTATCGGCGTATACCCGAGTTGTTTCGCTTTTTCTTCTGACATGATGAGAAGAGCTGCTGCACCGTCTGAAATTTGCGACGAGTTCCCCGCGGTGATGACACCGTCTTCAATGAACTCCGGCGAAAGTTTTGCCAGTGACTCCAAGGTCCCACCCAAACGAATTCCTTGGTCAGTGTCAAAGACAAAATCATGACCGTCTTCGTCGGTACCAGTGACTGGAATAATGTGATCGGCAAACTCTCCATTGAGAGTTGCAGCCTGGGCTCGAGCATGCGAATCAAGTGCAATTTGGTCCAGTTCAGTGCGACTCAAGTTCCATTTCCTGGCAAGGATCTCTGCACCTTCGCCTTGTGAGAAGGACTCGCGCCCGTACTTCTCAAAAATAGTGGGACCGAACGCTTTCCCAGGGCCGTTAATACGGTTACTACCCATTGGAACTCGAGTCATGCTCTCAACTCCCCCGGCGACCGCAATGTCGTAATGCCCTGCCTGAACAGATGCAATTGCAAAAACAATCGCTTGTTGCGAGGACCCACATGCTCTGTCGATAGTCGTCCCAGGAACGGACTCAGGTAAGCCAGCCGCGAGCGCGGACCAGCGAGCGATATTAGAGGACTGTTCACCAGCTTGTACAACGCACCCAAAGAGAACGTCGTCGACCAAGGCGGGATCTAGACCATTGCGATCGATCAGTCCTTTTAGAACCGCTGCACCCAAGTCGACCGGGTGGGTGTTGCGCAGTGCGCCTCCCCGTTTTCCAATTGCGGTACGTACTGCATCTACAATGACGGCCTTTGGCATAGTGGATCTCTTTCGAACGACGCTGTTCACGCAGGATCACTTCCTGCGTCTATGAGTGACCTATATCAATGATGTTTGATTATATCTCTGAAAACAATACATTCTCGCAAGTTCTTGTATTACGTAAAAGCAGAAGGGAGCTCCCTGGCACGCAAACAGTCCGCTAATCTGGATCCTTGCCGGGCGCCTCGGCGGGACCACCAACAACGGTCACCAAAAGTGCAATAACCGCCATCAGACTCGCACCGGCAAACAACACAACAGGAATGTTGAGCGGAAGCATCAATGAAGCCCAAGCGTACCCTGACCCCATACCCAAGAATCGGACGGTGTTGTGAATCCCAAAGGCCATCGAGTTCTGGGCGATGCGAGATCGCGAAATCGTTAACGCAGCGACACTTTGACCGGCCGTTACAGCAGTTCCTATTAGCAGGAGCATTGCGACAATAACGGGGACTTGAACGCGCAACTCCTGCGTGGCAAATGTCATCCACGCCCCCATAATTACAGGCCCTCCAGCTAAGGCAATCAGACCGCAGATGAGGAGAGTGCGTGAGGTAAAGCGCCTGCTCAGTCGATTCAACAAGAACCCCGAGGTGGCCATCGCAAAGGCCATTGCAAAAATGGTGAAACCGACTGGCCCCGGAGACATCCCCATTTTTCCTAAGTACAGCGGAACGGACACCATAAATGTCCCAATGATGAACATTGCCACACCCGCGTTGACCGTGCCACGGATGAAACGTTTTTCCCAGAGTGCGCGCGGTTCCACGAGCCGACCTTGGTGACGTGACGCCAGCACCGAAAAAACGACTAACCCAGCTGAGGCGACGACGATCACGGTGATTTCCGTCAGCAGGTCAGCTCGCTGACCTGCAAGCGTAATTGCCAGAACAGATGCCCCCATCATCACCATGAGAGCGACCATCCCTACCCCGTGAATAGGTGTCTCCCGCCCAGGCACGCGGGGGACCGTAAGGAGAATTGCCATGACAATTGCTGCGCAGACTACTGCCTGCAGCACAAATACGGCACGCCAATGAATAAGCTCAGAAACTAGTCCACCAAAAGGTGGTCCCAGCGCTTGTCCCACACCAATCGCAGAGGCCCACGCAACCATCGAACTCGCTTGCCGCGAAGGCCAAAGAGCAATCAGTGCTCTCTGCACCCCAGGCGGGAGTACCGCACAAGCAGCCCCCTGCACGGCCCGAGCCATCACGATGAGCTCAAGGTTAGGCGCGATCGCCGCAAGCACTTGTGCAAGAGCCATAAGGATGAGGCCTGCGACAACTATTCGGATTGGACCAAACCGGTCGGATAGCCAGCCCATGAGAGGCACGAACACGACCATTGCAACTGTGAACGCCGCGACAACCAACACAACCGTCGAGTCGTCCACTCCGAACTCAATTTGAATCCTGTGTAGGGGTGCATTGATCACCGTGGACGACAACGTGCCAGAAGCTGTGGCTGCAAGAACCGAATAGTACGCGATAAGCCCTGGCTCACGCGTCGCATCCGGCAGGCCGCTGTTCTGTTTGCTCATTCTTGAGTCTTAGACTTTGCGAGCCAAGCCCGCACAGCGTCGTTGTCATGCCCAAGAGTGGGCGGCGCCAAGTCATATGTGGCAGGAGATTCTGACAGACGAATCGGGTTGCGCACCGTGGGTATCGTTCGGCTCCCTGTAGTGGTCTTTACAATGGGCTCGAGACCCAACTTCTCTGCAAGCTCTACACCCTGCTGAATAGTGTTGATGGGTGCGCATGGAAGGCCCGCTTCACTAAGCAATTGAAACCACTCTTGGGCGGTCTTGTGTGAAAGCGCTTCGGTTAAGAGGGGAGCCAGTTGCTCACGGTGTTCGTTGCGCGGTACCGCAGTGGCAAACCTGCTGTCGTTAAGCCATTCTTCATGCTCAAGCACAGTTGCCAGAATTTTGAAGTGAGCGTCGTTCCCAACCGCCACAATGATCTCACCCTCCCCCGTAGGCATCGGCTGATACGGGTACAGACTCGGATGTTCATTACCCATGCGCGTAGGAACAACTCCTGCGGCCACATACGCGGTGGACTGATTGACTAGACCCGACAATGCAGAGGACAAGAGATTCGTCTCAACGCGTTGCCCCTGACCCGTTCGTGTTCTGTGTTGCAGTGCTGCGAGGATTCCGATTGTTGTATGCAGACCAGTCATCACATCGAAAACCGCAACACCTGCACGAGTGGCAGGCCCGTCCGGGTGACCAGTGACGCTCATAAAACCTGATAGTCCTTGAACCAAGAGGTCATAGCCAGGCATTGGATTGTGTCCACCAAACCCTGTCACTGATGCATAAACGATGTTTGGATTAGCTGCTTTAACGGATTCATAATCCAAGCCAAAGCGGTTGAGGCCACCGGGCTTAAAGTTCTCCACCATGACGTCGGCCCGGGAGGCGAGTTCTTTCGCCAGCTTGAGGTCTTCCGGGTTTTTGAAGTCGAGCGTGATATCAAGTTTATTGCGGTTAATAGAGAGATAGTATGTGGCATCCTCCCCACGGACCGGCGGCTTCCAACGGCGCGTATCTTCTCCGTTTGGAGTCTCAACTTTGACCACAACAGCTCCCAGGTCAGCGAGCAGCATCGTTGAATACGGCCCAGCCAAGACGCGGGAGAAATCAGCTACAAGCATGCCTTCAAGTGGCCCGTTGCCAGAGCGTTTCAGAAGTTCGTCGAGGTTGAATTGTGGGTCAGTCATTAAGGGTCCTTTTGCATATGGAGCGATCATTGTTTCAAGAATTTCTGGTCATCGTAAGTAGAGTCGCACGGTGTCGATCTCATCTCGCAACAACCGCACTTCCTCTTGAGTGGGAGTAGAGGTGGTTTGTAGGTCATCAGCAACCTGAAGGTCCCAGCCTGTTTGTTCTTTCACGTGGTCCACACTCACTCCAGGGTGAACGTGGGTAAGTATCAGCTCCCCGAATTTGTCCGGCCTTGAGAGAATTCCCAAAGGGGTGATAACCCGGCTCACGCCGTGTCCCTGCGGGGGTACCCCAACTCCAGACTCGCGGGCTTTTCGTGGTGACGCTGATGTAACGAAGTCAACCTCTTCTGGGAATGCAGCCGGGTCGTGCCTACGAATAATGACCCAAATCTCGTTCGAGTTTGCCATAATGTCGGCTGCGCCTCCAGAGCCGGGAAGACGGACTTTGGGCTGGGCCCAGTCACCAATCACAGTGGTGTTGAGCGACCCGAAACGATCCACCTGGGCAGCGCCCAAAAACCCGAGGTCGATTCGGCCGCCTTGCAAGATGTACCCAAAAAGTGCCTGCATAGTAACAACTGATTCTGCCCCGGAAACCAACACGGAATCTGCAATTCCCTCAGCCATCGCTTCTGGTTGAGCGCCGATAACGCCTGACTCGTAGATAAGCTCAATATTCTTATTAACGGTCTTCCGCGCCAGATCTACGGCAAGAGTTGGCAACCCGATTCCTGCAAATACCGTATTGATCTCTCCGAGCATGCGAGTAGCTGCACACACGATGAGTTCTGTTT
The DNA here is from genome assembly GCA_902489185.1 of uncultured Brevibacterium sp. GTDB lineage: Bacteria > Actinomycetota > Actinomycetes > Actinomycetales > Brevibacteriaceae > Brevibacterium. Next base: position 23,891 of record CABTZC010000001.1, read on the forward strand.
GCGTGCAGTCAGTGTTGCGCATATGCGTGCTGTCGTTCACTGCTTACTCTCCTCGTGTTTGACACGACGGCCGTAATCCACTGCGCCCGAAGGTCGCGAGCCCATCTTGAGCCTGGCGATGCGTTCCATACTGATCCGCTCGAGATATTCATTGTGATCGGCGGTTCCACGAATGAACTCATCGATCCAAGCGCGTAGCTTTATCGGGTCCTTAGAAATAGGGGTCCACTCACGGTAGAAAGCATTGTCCCTGTCATACCGACCTTGAACATAAGACGGGTGAGCACCGTATGGAACAGCACAGACGGCATCGACCGCATGTGCTGGAATGATAGTTCGGTTGGGGTCTGCACGGATCACATCTCTGTCCACTAATTCTTCTACAAGGACTATGACCCTGTCGGCTGCATACGCTGCCTCTTGTTGGGTGCCTGTGATGCCCCACATTTGAACATTTCCCAGACGGTCAGCTCGATGGGCATGCACAATTGTCACGTCTGGATTCAACGGAGGGACAACGTAGGTGGTTTCCCCGGTGTAGGGGTCTTCAACCAAGCGGATATCAGGATTCACCTTTGGAAGGTCAGACCCTGAAAAGGATCGAATAGGAGCGAACGGCATTCGTGCTGCCCCTGCGTGGTAACGCAACACCATTGCGTGATGGCTATATTCTTCCACTGGAAGTGGCGCGGGATCGTGATTCTCAACTCGCCTGCGCACTTCGTACAAGCTACCCGCTGAGCCGGAGGCGAAAAACGAGCAAACCAGGCGATCGACACAACCGGCCGCGAGCATCATGTCACACAACAAGTCGGGGGTCATTCGGCAAAATGTCAGCCCCGTAATGTTCTGGCGGATAATTTCGTGGCCAGCCGCAAATGGAATGAGATGCGAAAATCCTTCAAGTGCGATCGTGTCGCCGTGATGCACATGCGCAGCAATTGCATCACGCAGTTGAACTACTTTGTCCATAAAGCTTTTACCTTCGTGGCAATGTTATTTTTACGGGAGCTCCCTCATACGCATTAAGTCGTATGATCACACTATAGGCCCCATTTAATACGTAGACATTATCAATACTCCCAAGGAGTTTCAATGGAGCTTTTCCAACTGAACGCATTCCTTGCAGTCGCGGAAGAACTGCACTTCGGCCAAGCAGCCGCAAAACTAGGAATGGCGCAACCGCCACTTAGCCGCATCATTCGACAGCTCGAACAAGAACTCGGAGTCGAACTCTTCTATCGAACAACCCGGTCAGTCCGCCTTGCGCCTGCAGGCGAAGCGTTGGTCAAACCTGCGATGTCAATCCTGGAAAGCGTGCGAGAAACCGAAGAGTCCATTCGGCGAACAAGCACTGGTGATATCGGAACCGTCAGAATTGGCTTTGCCGGAGCATCATCAAATGGCATCATAGCCAAGCTCATTACAGAAGCGAGCAACAGAAAACCAGGCATTCGATTCAGCCTGGAAACCACCACATACGCCGCCGAAGCCCTAACCGGCCTCACCGATGAAACCCTCGACCTAGCTATTGTGCGCTGGGACGAAAAGCCGCCACACTTAACGGGCCGCCCCGTCCTGCGAGAACAAATGGTCGTAGCGCTTCGCAAAGATCACCCCCTTGCACAGCGTGATGTGCTGACTCCACACGATCTCAAAGATGAGCCACTCGCCCTCTTGGCGGCAACGCCGCAGTCAAAGATGAGGGAATCAATCATGCAGGCATTTCTCCTCGAGGGCCTGACGCCACACGTGGGCATTGAGGGTCCAGACTCCTGGATTACTGGCGCTCTCGTAAACGCCGGATATGGGGCGACGATCACATTTGATTCAACAACAGCAAATACCCTGCACCCCAGCATCGCGACCGTTCCCCTCAAGTCCAAAGTCGCACCAACGATCGCATATTTGGCCCACCGAACCGACAACTCAAATCCAGCGCTACTGGAGCTCCTCGAAATTGCAGATGACGTCATACCAAGCGTCGCAGCGCAAGATTAACCATATTACAGCCGCCCAAAGAATCAATTAGGCTCATTTAGTACTAGACAAGCAATGATCTCACGTGCCAAAGTGGTGGCATCACGTCATTTCAAGGAGGAACAATGACAGACGAGATCGTGATCTGCGAGCCCCTACGCTCCCCTGTTGGCGCCTACGGCGGCCAGTTTAAGGCTATCCCGCCAGAAGAGTTAGGTACCCAGGTTGTTACTGCGCTCCTCGAACGCAGCGGATTGGACCCCGAGGTCGTCGACGATGTGATCTTCGGCCAGTGTTATCCACAGATGGAAGCCCCAGCGCTAGGTCGTGTCATTGCTCTCAACGCAGGCATGCCAGTGACTGTTCCAGGTCGCCAGGTCGACCGGCGGTGTGGGTCAGGTTTGCAAGCAGTCATCGACGCAATGGGTGAAATCGCGACCGGCGGGGCCAAAGTTGTCATTGCTGGGGGAGCTGAATCCATGAGCCGAGCCGCGTTCTTTAACGAGAATATTCGGTGGGGCATCCGCGGTGGCAACGTCGAGCTGAAAGACTCTTTGGTGCGGGGTCGCCTTACCGCAGGCGGTAAGAACTACCCTGTTCGTGGTGGGATGATTGAAACAGCTGAGAACCTGCGCCGCGAGTACGGCATTGCGCGTGAAGAGCAGGACAAGCTGGCATGCGAGTCACACCGCCGCGCAACTGCCGCGACTGAAGACGGGCGGTTTGCCGAAGAAATTGTTCCGATCACTATTCCTGCCACCCGCAAACAGCCGGAACAGCAGATCACGCTTGACGAACACATTCGCCCTGGCGCGAACCTGGATAGTCTTTCCAAGCTCAAGCCCATCATGGCGAAACAAGATGAAGAGTCGACAGTAACTGCAGGAAACGCCTCTGGTCAGAACGACGGTGCCGCAGCGTGTATCGTCACCACTCGGTCAATGGCAGAACAGCTTGGGTTGAAGCCACTAGTACGCATCGTTAGCTGGGGGCTCGCGGGTGTACCACCTCGCACAATGGGAATCGGGCCCGTTCCAGCTGTTGCCAAGGCACTGGACATGGCGGGCCTGACCATGGCAGACATGGACCTTGTCGAACTCAATGAAGCATTCGCTGCCCAAGCGCTAGCGTGCACCCGGGAATGGAACTTTGGCGAAGCCGATTTCGAACGTATGAATGTCAACGGCTCTGGAATCTCCCTCGGACACCCCGTGGGTGCTACTGGTGTACGCATTCTGACGACTCTGGCGCGTGAGATGCAACGTCGCGAGGCTCGATACGGCATCGAAACGATGTGCATCGGTGGTGGCCAGGGTCTTGCAGCAGTCTTTGAGCGGGTTGATGGCTGATGCCTGTGAAACCGTTGGCAGGTATTACTGTCTTCGAGACCGACTCATTTGTCGCTGGGCCGTCTTCATGTCTGGCACTGAGCCAGCTGGGTGCCGAGGTTGTCAAAATCGACCCCATTAAGGGCGGCCCAGACATTGATCGGTGGCCCATTACAGCCAGCGGTAAATCCATCTATTGGGGAACGCTCAACCGCAACAAGCGTTCAGTAGCTATCAACCTGCGCGACCCGGAAGGCCAAGAGCTCGCGCAAGCACTCATTACCTCACCGGGCGAGAAGTCCGGAATATTTGTGGAAAACAATGTTGGTCGAGAGTACCTGTCTGACAAGGTGCTCCGCGCGAAGCGTGAGGACCTTATCCACGTCAAGGTTCAAGGTTCAGCAGACGGTGGACCTGGAGTTGATTACACGGTCAATGCATCTTCCGGAATTCCGACGATCACTGGGCCTGCCACTTACGACGGCCCAGTCAATCACGCCTTGCCCGCGTGGGACCTCTTGTGTGGCCAGGCAGCCGTGACGGCCGTGACAACTGGGCTTTTCCACCGCGCAACGACTGGCGAGGGTCTCTATGAAGAGATAGCGCTGAAGGACATTGCGCTGTCAGCCGTTGCGAACCTCGGGTGGTACACCGAGGCACTCCAGCCTGCCGGTGAGCGAACTAAGCACGGCAACCATATCTTCGGCAGTCTGGGCCACGACTTTGCCACTCACGATGGTCGCCACGTCATGGTCACTGCGATCACTAAGCGTCAGTGGCAGAATCTTGTGACGTCAACAGGACTAGGTGATGTCATCACTGCCCTCGAGACAAACTTGGATACGGACTTCGCTGAAGAGACCAACCGGTACACCTACCGCGAAGTGATCGTTTCGCTTCTCAAGCCTTGGTTTGAGAAGCGCACTGCTGACCAGATCCGTAGCGAGCTAAAAGGTTCCGGTGTGCTGTGGGCTCCGTATGAGACCACTGGTGAGGTGGCCCAGGCGGCGATAGACAAGGCCGGGCCCGAGGTGGTGCGGAGCATGGAGTCGGAAACGCTTGGAACGATGTTGGTCGGCGCCCAGCCGATTCGGGTGAACGGTGAGTACCTTCCGGAAGGCTCGGAGACTGTGTTTGGTTCGGAGACGGAAGCGGTTCTCACGGAGAAACTTAGCTTGAGCGCGACCGAGCTTGGGCGTCTCTTTGATGCCGGCATCATCGCAAAAGGTAGGTAGCGTTACGCGGCCTCCTACAACGAGGTGACCCCGCCGAACAACTATTCATGAATGGGCGCAACAAAAAAGGAATGACAATGACGCATAAACCACGCCCCCGCCCCGACACTCCTCATTACATGACTGAGGAGCGCTTAGAGCTTCAAGCTCTAGCTAGGCAGTTCTCTCAGGATGTCGTCCTTCCAATCGCAAACGAACTCGACCCGATTGAAGGTAAATTCCCTCCCGAACTCATCAAACAGATGGGCGAGATGGGCTTCTTCGGAATCCTGATCCCGGAAGAGTACGGGGGTCTGGGACTGGGTGTATTTGAATACTGCCTCGTGGCTGAAGAACTTTCCCGGGCATGGATGAGCGTGGGCGGACTCTTAGCCCGTGGCAACGGAATGGGTGGAGGGTTCACCCAGGAGCAAGAGTCGCGCCTCCTGCCTAAAGTTGCAGCAGGTGAATGGCTCGGCGCGTTCGCGCTGTCCGAAGCCGAAGCCGGCTCGGATGTCGCCAACATCCGTTGCAAAGCAACCCGCGACGACAACGGAGACTGGATCATCAACGGCACCAAAATGTGGTGCACGTTCGCCGACCAGGCCGATTACATCATCCTGTTCGCACGAACGAGCACCGACCCGGACCCCACCAAACGCCACCGTGGAATCTCAGCGTTTCTGGTGGAAAAAGAGCGCGGATCCTTCCCAGAAGGCATGTCCGGAACTCCTGGTAAGAAGATCGGGTACTTCGGTTGGAACACGTGGGACCTCAACTTCGACAACTTCAAGCTCCCAGCAGATGCTCTGCTCGGCGAAGAAGACAAAGGCTTCTATCAGGCAGTTTCTGGGCTCGAAGTTGGCCGCGCCCACACCGCAGCACGTAGCATTGGCCTAGCCCAAGCTGCCCTGGACGACTCAATAAAGTACATGCAGCAACGCGTGCAGTTCAACCACAAGCTCGCCGACTTCCAACATCTCCGCTTCAAAATCGCAGACATGGCAGCACAAATCGAAGCCAGCCGCCAACTCATGTACCACGTGTGCACACAGATCGACACCGGTCGCCGTTGCTCAAAAGAAGCCGCCATGGTCAAATACCTTGCGGCCGAAATGAGTGAACGCGTCACTTCCGAAGCCCTCCAAATCCACGGAGGCGCCGGCTACACCAAGGACTTCCAAGTAGAACGCCACTGGCGCGACGCGCGTCTGACAAAAATCTTCGAAGGCTCCTCAGAAATCCAGATGCGCATTATCAGCGACGAACTACTGGGCAGGTAGGGACGACAAACAACACTGCACCCAAGGACGTTTGCGACAAAAAACTGCTCCCCATGAGTTGGACTGACAAGAACCAGTTCTCAACTCATGGGGAGCAGTTCAGCTACAGATGCCTCTTTAGATGTGGCGGCCGCCAGAGATCTCGGTGACTGTTCCGGTGAGATAACTGGACATGTCTGAAGCGAGGAAGAGGACCACGTTTGCGACTTCTTCAGGCTCGCCTGCACGGCCCATCGGAATTTCGGCAAGTTTCGCGTCGATCACGTCTTGACGCATCGCAGCAGTCATCGCTGTATTGATGAAACCAGGTTGGATAGCGTTGACACGCACATTCTTAAACCCGACTTCTTTCGCAGCCGCTTTCGTCATCCCCACAATGCCTGCTTTAGCAGCAGAGTAGTTGGTTTGGCCAAGCATGCCGACCTTTCCAGAGATTGACGAGACGTTAATAATCGAACCACCAGTCTCCTGTTCACGCATGACACCGGACGCGGTTTTAAGACCATTCCATGTACCACGCAAGTGAACCGCGATAACCTGATCAAACTGTTCTTCGGTCATCTTGCGCATGGTTGCATCACGAGTAATACCCGCGTTGTTGACCATGACATCGACGGACCCAAACCGATCAGCAGCAGTAGTTACGAGGTTTTCTACCTCTTTCAGATTCACGACGTTACACGCGACTCCCACTGCACGGTCACCCACGCCTAGACCTGCAGCAGCTTCTTTGACGGCTTCTTCATTCAAGTCGCCCATCACCACATTCGCGCCTTCAGCCACAAAAGCTTTCGCGATCGCTAGCCCCAGTCCCTGAGCGGCACCGGTCACAACAGCGGTCCGGCCTTCAAGTAAGTTCTTCATTCAGCATCCTTGTCTTACGTTTTCCTAGTCACGCAGGCACCGCGTGACTGACGAACCTATCTACCAATAAATTTCGTTGCACGCTTCTCAAAAAACGCGCTCTTACCCTCAAGAAAATCTTCCGTAAAGAACAGCTCCGTTTGACTACGCACCTCAGCCTCTAACGCCTCTTGAAGAGTCGGAACACCCCCAGCCAGAGCCGTTTTAATGTGCTTAACCGAGCCAGGTGCCCGCTGAGCAAGCCGTCTCGCAGTTTCAGTTGCCACAGCCAAGGAATTCCCATCGTCGACAAGTTCATCGACAAGTCCCAGGTCAAAGCCCTGGTCCGCCTGCACAGGTTTCGCTTCAAGGAAAATTCGTTTCGCCCGCGCCAATCCCACTCGCTGTGGCAAAAGAGCGAGCAACCCAGCGTCAGGCACCAGGCCCAAGTTAGCGAAAGGGAACACGAAGCGTGCGCTCCTACCCGCGACCACAACATCGCACACGCAGGCAAGCCCCACAGCCGCTCCAGCCACTGCCTTCTCAACAGCTGCAACCGTGACCACCGGCAAACCTGCCACGTAGTTCATGAAGTCTGACACGGCTTCCATACGTTCATGAGCAACAGTTGGGTTTTCCGGTGGCATCGAGGCGAGGTCACCCCCAGCAGAAAACACTCCTTCAGCGCCGACAAAAATGATCGCCCTTACGCCCTCCGGTAGAGGACGAATAACTTGGAGAATCTCTTCGCGTGCTTGTGCTGAAAGCGGATTGCGACGCGCAGGCTCACTTAACGTGATCGTCAGGATCCCATCGTCGCACTGTGAGGTTGTGACCTTCATGCCTTGTGCGCACCTTTGAGTAACTGGCGGGCAATAACGAGTTTTTGGATCTCCGAAGTACCTTCATAAATCCGGAAAAGGCGAGCATGCCGGTAGAACCGCTCAACAGCGGTCTCCCTCATGTAACCCATACCGCCAAAGATCTGAACACCTCGGTCAGCTACCCGCCCTAACATTTCAGAAGCAAACAATTTGCACGAGCTAGGCCCCAGCTTGCGGTCGGTACCGTCATCCCACCGCTTAGCGGCTTCAAGCACCATCGCCCTAGCGGCTGCCAGCTCTGCATATGACTCAGCAAGCATGGCCTGAACAAGCTGGAACTCACCGATCGCCTGACCACCCTGCTTAGCAACCTTGGCGTGCTCAACTGATTCGTCAAGAATACGAGTCGCCTGCCCCACACACATCGCGGCAATATGCAGGCGCCCCTTGTTCAAGCTGGCCATTGCCGCATAAAAACCTTTTTCTTCTTCCCCACCAATAAGTGCATCAGGACCGACCACAACATCATCAAAGAAAATCTCTGAAGTCCACGCCCCGGCCTGTCCCATCTTCTTATCGTGAGGGCCAACAGTGACACCCTCCGTCTGAGTGGGAACCAAGAAAACAGAAATACCTTTACTACCCACCGCGCTAAGGTCTGTGCGCGCAAACACCATGAGGACATCCGACATGGCAGCGTTTGTAATAAAGCGCTTAGCACCGTTAATGATGTAAGAGCCGTCCTCCTGTTTAACAGCTTTTGTCGTCAGCCCAGACGGATCGGAACCCGCATCAGGCTCTGTCAACGCAAAAGACGCAACAACTTCCCCCGAAGCGATCTTGGGTAGCCACTTAGCCTTCTGCTCCTCGGTCCCATAATTCACTAACACCTGACCAGCAATCCCATTGTTGGTACCAAACAAGGAGCGGAACGCCGGAGTGGTATAGCCCAGCTCGAACGCCAACATCGCGTCCTGATACGCGTTCATACCCATGCCGCCATACTCTTCAGGAATGGCCCACCCGAACAGTCCCATCTCAGCTGATTCTTGCCGGACGCTGTCAGGGAATGCGTCATTGGCTTCAATCTCAAGTTCAATAGGAATTACACGCTCACGTACAAAAGAGCGAACAGTGTCCAACACGAATTTCAAATCAGAGTTGTCCATATACATCGTCCTCTTTCAGAGACGCCCGCAACGTTGCAAGCCACTAGACAAAATAGCTTCACTCACAACAACTATGGCATAAAACGCATAATTAGACCACCATTAAGCCTGTTTTAGTATCAGCTGACACGAGAAGCACGATTGAAGGAGGTGAACTATCTCTCCACGCAAAGAGGGCGACAAGGGCAAACTCGGCAGACCATTACTTAATTACTGAAAGTAAATATATCTCCTTTGACTTATACTTAAACCACCAGTAATCTTGCACCAACTACCTGTGATTCGGGCCACCATCCGAAGTAACATGCACCAGTTCAATTTGCACGAGCGAGTAAGGACGAAGCCAATGAAGTCTTTCGTTGCGACGGCGCCGGGAGCGCCACTTGAGGAGCGCGAAGTAGAGAACCCCACTCCACAAGGTCGCGAGGTTCTAGTCCGCAACATTCGGTCAGGCGTTTGCCACACCGACCTTCACAGCCACGCAGGCGGCTACGACCTTGGCAGCAAGGGATTCTTCTCCATGACGGGCCGTGGTCTCAAGTACCCCTCCGTGTGGGGGCATGAAGTCGTTGGCGAAGTCGCCGCCGTCGGCCCAGAGGTCACCAACACGAAGGTAGGCGACGTTCGTCTCGTGTACCCATGGATCGGGTGTGGCGAGTGTGTGCGCTGCCAGAACAGTGAAAGCAACATGTGCCGCCAGAGCAATGCCATTGGAGTGTTCCGGTGGGGCGGTTTCGCAACCCACTGCCTTGTCCCTGACGAGGACTACCTCATTGACATCGATGGCCTGGATCCGTCCTGGGCGGCGACCCTCGCGTGTTCGGGCGTGACCTCCTACGCGGCTGTTAAGAAAGTCCTCCCCGCAGAAGACGGCGACACTGTAGTTGTCATCGGCGCTGGTGGCGTTGGCCTGAACGCAGTGGCCATTCTGTCGGCCATGACTAAGGTGCGGATCGCGGTCGTCGACGTGTCAGATGAGCGCCTCGAGATCGCGAAGTCACTTGGCGCGCACGAATTAGTGAACTCTACGCAGCTCTCTGAAGGCGAGACCCTCGCGGATGTGCTCGGTGGACCTATCCACGCCGCCATTGACTTCGTCAACAACGGTGCAACCTTTAGCCTGGCATTCGCCTCGCTCGACAAGGCGGGAATCATCGTGCCGGTTGGTCTCTTTGGCGGAGAAACGACGATTCCAAACGCGATGATGCCACTGCGCGCCATGAGCATTTTGGGTAGCTACGTCGGAAACCTTACGGAGCTCCGTGAACTCGTTGAGTTCGCCAAGGAGAACGAGTTGCCCAAGCTACCGATCAATGAACGGGAGCTCAGCCTGAAAGCCGTTTCTGCTGCCATGGACGAACTAGAGAATGGGCGCGTTTCTGGCCGCATTATTCTCACCAGCGCGTAAACGCCCCACTTCCCCTAGAACCACTCCGCTAAGAAAGATCTCAATGATGAGTAATCACAGTGTCGACTCTCCCGCCGTTCGTGACGAAATTTACCACCCGAAGAAGCTCTCCAAGAGTCAGCAGGTCCGTTCCTTGGCCGCTGTCGTTTCAGGTAACTTCCTCGAATGGTTCGACTGGACCGTGTACGCGGTCTTCACGACCTACATTGCAGCCAACTTCTTCGACAAGGAAGACCCGGCCTCTGGTGTTCTCCTGACCCTGGGTGTGTTTGCAGGTGGCTTCCTTGCGCGTCCTCTCGGTGGCCTTATCTTCGGTCGCATCGGCGACACAATCGGCCGCAAAACTGCCCTTGTGATCGCTATGATTCTCATGGGTTTAGGTAGCCTTTTGATCGCGGTCATGCCCACGTACGAAACGATCGGCGTGTGGGCCTCGGTGGGCCTTTTCGTGGCTCGCCTCATGCAGGGCATCGCCCACGGCGGCGAGTCCGGAAACGCATACACCTACCTCGCTGAGATCGCGCCGAAAGACAAGCGCGGACTGTGGGGCAGCTCGATTATGTTCACGGTGACGCTTGGTGTAATGGCCGCGACCGCACTCGGTGCGCTCCTGACCTCGCTGCTGTCCCCCGAAGACATGGGCTCGTGGGGCTGGCGTATAGCCTTCGGCATTGGCGCGCTTCTCGCATTCTTCGCGTTCTTCGTTCGTCGCGGCGCAACTGAAAGCGAATACTTCAAGGAAGCACAGGCCGAAGAAAACACTAAGGCCGAGCGCCAGATCAGCAAGCGTCAGCTCAGCCTCATCGCATTGCGTATCGTCCTGCTGACCGCACTCACCATGGTCTTGTACTACACGTGGATGAGCTTCTTCTCGAGCTACGCAATCAGCTCGAAAGGGATGCCCGAGCGTGGCGCCTACCTGGCCAGCCTTGGCGCACAGGTCATCGCGCTTATCGCTCTGCCGCTGTGGGGTGCTCTGTCGGACAAGATTGGTCGCCGCAGGCAGCTTCAGTACTGGGCTCTTGCCGTCATGGTCATCGTGTTCCCCGTGTCGTGGATTCTGTCTTCCGAACCATGGACGCTGTTCGTCGCGCAGTCACTTGCGCTCATCGTTTGGGCCATGCAGGCTTCCATTCACTCGACCGTCATGGCTGAACAGGCCCCGACCGAGGCACGTTCGACGAGCGTTGGCGTGTGGTCATCGGTCGGTGCTGCACTGACCGGCGGTACCGCCCCGTACTTGAACACTTGGCTGACTGGTCAGGACCTCGGGTGGGTGTTCTCTGTGTACATCATCGCGCTGGGTATCATCACGCTCATCACTTTGAAGTTCACACCGGAAACGAACGGTATCGAAATGGACGAAATTCCACTGCCGGGCGAATTCTCCAACCGCAAGTCCTGAAAAACCATCGACCACGACAATCGCGAAAGATGTGCTTTCGATGACTAGGCAATTCCACATGACGATCGGCGGACAGCCTGTCTCGGGCGACCGCACTCCACTGGAAGTTATTAACCCAGCGATCGAGGAGGTCGTTGCGGAAGCCCCAAACGCTTCACTCGAGCAGCTCGACGCGGCGGTCACTACCGCTCAGGAGGCGTTCAAGGAGTGGAAAACCACAGGGGTGAGCGAACGCCGCGAGTTGTTACTCAAGTTCGCTGCAGCCCTGGAAGCTAACGCCGAAACCCTATCGAAGCTTCTGACCACCGAACAGGGCAAGCCGATCTGGCAGGCCCAGGCCGAGGTGGGCCGGGCCGCACATTGGGTCCGCACCACGGCCACGCTGCCGTTCGAAAAGCAGAAACGTATCGACAACGAAATGCACACTGTCACCGTCCGGCACTTACCGCTCGGTGTCGTTGGCGGAATTGTGCCGTGGAATTTCCCTGTCACGCTGGCAATCTGGAAGATCGCGCCAGCAGTTCTCGCCGGAAATACGGTAGTCCTTAAACCGTCTCCGTTTACCCCGCTCACCGGCCTCACGGTCGGACAGATAGCCAACGAGGTCTTCCCCGCGGGGGTCGTCAACGTGATCACCGGCGAGGATGACCTTGGTCCGGCTATGACCGCGCATGACGGGATCGCCAAGATTGCGTTCACTGGTTCGAGTGCTACCGGGAAGAAGGTCATGGAGGCCGCTTCCCGGTCGCTCAAGCGCATCACTCTCGAGCTGGGTGGAAACGACGCGGCGATCATTCTCGACGATGTCGATCCAGTTGAGATCGCCCCGAAAATCTTCTGGGCATGTTTCGCAAACGCCAGTCAGTATTGCCTGGCGACTAAACGGATCTACGTGCATGAGAAGATCCATGACGAGTTCCTCGCTGAATTGGTCAAATATGCCGAGTCCATCAAGGTCGGCAACGGCGCGGACGAGGCTACTCAGCTTGGCCCCATCCAGAACAAGACGCAGTACGACAAGGTCATATCGTTCATTGAGGACTGCAAGTCGCAGGGCTACACCATTGCCTATGAGCGTGAGGTGACTGAGGATGCCGGTTACTTCGTTGGTCCCGTGATCGTTGACAATCCTCCGGAGGATTCACAGATCGTCGTCGAAGAACCCTTTGGGCCCATCGTTCCAGTATTGTCGTTCTCCACGGATGACGAAGCGATCGAACGCACAAACAACAGCCCGTACGGTCTGGGCGGGTCTGTGTGGGGCACCGACGTCGTCCGGGCCCGCAGGATTGCCGAGCAAATCGATTCGGGTCTCGTGTGGGTGAACGAAATCCACAAGATGGAGCCCGAAGTGCCCATGGGTGGTCATCGTATGTCAGGTATCGGCGTCGAAAACGGGATCGAAGGCCTACTCTCCTACTGCAACGTCCAGTCGCTAGCAGTAGCTAAACAGTAAGACATGACGCACACTCAGTAAGGTACCGCCGTGTGTCCCCTCACGCAGCGTGGGAAAATACGAGTTTGTGGACTTGGTAAGACACAAGTTCCACGCCACACTCACGCCGCATTGGCCACGCCCGAGGCGGCAGCACCTCCCCTCGCACGCCCGGCCCCAGCGCCACCGGCTGCAACCCCAAAACCAGCACCACCGGCTAAAGCACCCGTCCCACGAAACACCATGTGATCGCGGTAGGCGATCGGGTAGAACGGTTCCGGCGCATCTTCACTACGCAAAGCACTGTGAACAAAGTCTTCAGCCTCATCAAAGTGATCCGCATTGGTACGCGGCAACACTGCCAACTCTTCTACCAGGAACCGCGCCACCAACCCCTGGCTGAGCATCCGCCCATCTTCCAAGGTCACACCCTGACGCGTCCACTGCCACAGCTGCAACCGCGCAAGCTCAGCCGTCGACACGTCTTCGACGTACCCGTTGTAACCGACACTACCCACGCCACGTAGCCATGCATTGATGTAGTGCAGGCACACGCGTAAGTTCCACCGCACACCCTCTTCGCTGATCACCCCGGAAGGCACCGTGAGCAACTGCTCAGTCAGATCCACACGGTCAGTGGCGACGACCTCGGCCGGAGGAACCGCCGCGCGGTCAGCCCGCGCTTTCCCGTACGCCGCACGCACCACATCGATGAGTGACCGGTGCGCAATCCACGTGCCATCGAAACCAGCGGACACCTCGGCCAGCTTGTCCTCATACACCCGCTCACGCTCATGCGGCTCCGCAACCGGCAAATGCGCAGACTCAACCACAGCCGTACTCAACCCGCCCAACGCTTGGGCCCCACGCCGGTGACACGTGCTCACCAACAGATCCGTAAACGCGCGAATGAACGGCGAATCCGACCGAATCTCGTCCCTCTGCGGAACCGTAAACCCTTCACGCAAACCAAAGTGCGTAATGAGCGACCCCACATAATCCCAGCGCCCAGCAGCCAGGCCAACCACGTGATCACGCAGTTCGTACAAGATTTCGTCCATCTGGAACGCCGCCGTTACCGACTCAATCAACACCGTCGCCCGAATCGTTCCCCGATCAAACCCCAAGGTCTCCTGCGCGTGCTCAAACAAACTGTTCCACAACCTGGCCTCGTACCTGTTTTCGACCTTGGGGAGGTAAAAGTACGGCCCGTGATTGCGCTTGAGCAACGGCCGGCTGTTGTGGAACACAAACAGCCCAAAGTCCACCAGTGTCGCACTGGCTGGGTGCGCACGTCCGGTCGCGTCCGTCCAGGTCAGATGGTCCTCTGTGAGGTTCCATCCCCGAGGTCGCAGCACCATCGTAGGTGGATGCGGGTTGCGTGCTTTGAAGGTTTTTCCTGAGCGCGACTGGAACGCGAAGTCACCACGTGCTGCCCGCATGAGGCATTCGTGGGCCGTGATCACATTTGACCAGGTGGGCGCCATGCCGTCTTCTAAGTCAGCCATCCACACGTCAGCGTCGGAGTTGCAGGATTTGGCGGCCTCTCGTGGTTCTACCGGGGTCGCCAGCTCCACAACGCGGCGTTTGAGTCCCGGTGCTCCCGAGGTGCCAACCACTTTCCAGTCCCCACTACGAATGTCGCTGGTGGCAGGATCAAAGGTGGGGAGGTCACCGTTCTCGAAACCACCTCGGCTGGCGTTGCGGGCGGCGAGCAGTTCGCGTCGGCGCGCGTAGAACACTTGGTGGAGTTCGTCGAGGAAGTCGCACGCGGCGGGGGTGAAGATATTGTCGATGCCGGTGATGTGTGGCCCGTTGACGGTGAACATGGTGCCTCCTTGTGGTTCGAGGCGCCCGGTAGTGGCTCAGGCTACCGGGCGCCTCGAAGTGTGGGGTGCGCAATTGCTGGAATCGTCACCAACTGCGCTGGTGTTTGAGCGGTTTAGAACTGCGCTGCTTCGGTCGAGTCCTTCAGCGCGGTGGTCGAGGACTGCGGGTTAACCGCGGTGCTAACCAGGTCGAAGTAGCCGGTTCCAACTTCACGCTGGTGCTTGGTGGCTGTGTAGCCACGCTCTTCGCTACCGAACTCGCGTTCCTGCAGTTCGACGTATGCCTTCATCTGTTCGCGTGCGTAGCCGTGGGCCAGGTCGAACATGGAGTAGTTGAGTGCGTGGAATCCGGCCAGGGTGATGAACTGGAACTTGTATCCCATGGCTCCGAGTTCGCGCTGGAACTTGGCAATCGTGTCGTCGTCCAGGTGCTTCTTCCAGTTAAAGGACGGCGAGCAGTTGTAGGCCAGCATCTGGTCTGGGTACTCGGCCTTGATCGCTTCCGCGAACTGGCGAGCCACATCCAGGTCTGGCGTGGAGGTTTCCATCCACAGCAGGTCGCTGTAGGGCGCGAATGCCAGACCGCGGTCGATGCATGGCTGCAGTCCGTTGTTGACCTTGAAGTAGCCTTCCGCAGTGCGTTCCCCTGTGAGGTACTTCTGGTCGCGCTCGTCCACGTCCGAGGTGATCAGGGTTGCCGCTTCCGCGTCAGTTCGCGCGATGATGAGAGTGGGGACGTTCTCAACGTCGGCGGCCAGGCGGGCGGCGTTGAGGGTGCGGATGTGCTGCGCAGTGGGCACGAGCACCTTTCCACCCAGGTGACCACACTTCTTTTCGGATCCCAGCTGGTCTTCGAAGTGGACACCTGCGGCGCCTGCATTGATCATTCCGCGCATGAGTTCGTACACGTTGAGCGCGCCACCGAATCCGGCTTCTGCGTCAGCAACGATGGGTGCCAGCCAGTCTTCGACTGAGGTGGTACCTTCCGAGGTTTCAATCTGGTCGGCGCGCATGAGTGCGTTGTTGATGCGGCGCACGACTGCTGGCACCGAGTTCGCTGGGTAGATGGACTGGTCTGGGTAGGTCTGGGATGCGAGGTTGGCGTCTGCGGCGACTTGCCAACCGGACAGGTAGATCGCTTTGAGCCCGGCCTTGACCTGCTGGACTGCTTGGTTACCGGTGAGGGCGCCCAACGCGTTGATGAAGTCTTCCGAGTGGAGCAGGTTCCAGAGGCGCTCAGCACCGTGGCGAGCAAGGGTGTGTTCTTCAATGAGCGATCCGCGCAGTTTAACCACGTCATCTGCCGTGTAGTCACGGGCGACACCGGACCAGCGTGGATTGGTTGCCCAGTCGCTGCGGATTGCATCGGCGTTGTGCAGTTCGTTAGTCATGGCTTCTCGCTTTCATGTGAGTGTTCTTGCATTGGGTGGTGCAAGCTTTTTTGTTGTCGTGAAACCAGTATTCGGTGTACGCAAGGGCGTGAAAAGACTTTTTCTAAGTAAAAAACGTCCGTTTTTCTGTTTTGCGTGAGTTTGTCGCTTTTGTGGCGCGAGTCACACTAAGATAAATGCATGGGAGAACACATGCCAGGCGCACACGAGTTCGACGCCGACGCGCCAACCAGCGAGCACGCCACCCAAGGAACCGCCGACGCACTCAGCATTGGACGCAAGATCCGCCACTTTCGCACCGAACATGGGATGACCCTGGAACAACTAGGCGAACGAGTGGGCCGGGCCGCTTCACAAATATCGGCGTTTGAATCAGGCAAGCGAGAACCCTCTATTACGCTCCTGACGGCACTTGCCAAGGCGCTTGACACCTCGGCGGCCGAACTCCTTGACCCCACCCCCGTGTCACAACGGCAAGCCTTAGAGCTGGAAGCCGAGCGCGCACAGCGCTCACCCCTCTACTCTTCACTGAACTTGCCCACGGTGCGCGTGAAGTCACTTCCCAACGA
>CABTZC010000002.1 GCA_902489185.1 uncultured Brevibacterium sp.
GCAGCTGATCCGCAGCGAGATACGGCGCACGGGCCTGCCGGTTGTGTCATTCCACGCACCCACACTGCTGTTTTTGCCAGGCGTGCTGGATAAGGACCACTGGACGAAACTGCGTAAGACATGCGACCTCGCGCTCGAATGTGGGGCAGAATCGGTTGTTCTTCACCCGCCGTTTAGGTGGCAAGGCGACTACGCAAAAGGGTTCGTCGACGGCGTGCGTGAACTGGTGAAAGAAACCGGACTGAAAATCGCGGTTGAGAACATGTACCCGTGGCGTGCGGGCCTACGTGAAGTCCTGGTGTACTACCCGGACTGGAACCCGTTAGACGAAGACTACGATCACATGACCTTCGACTTTTCTCACGCGTCAACTGCTGGCATGAATGCGCTTGAAACCGTCGCTGAAATTCAGGACAAGCTTGCAATCGTCCACCTCACCGACGGTTCAGGCTCACTGCGTGACGAACACTTAGTGCCCGGACGCGGCAAAATGCCGGTGGCAGAAACCCTGCAGTACTTGGCCAAACACAACTGGTCCGGCGACGTTGTTGTCGAAGTGAACACACGACTTGTCGCCAAAAAATCTACGCGCACCGCTATGCTCAAGGAGTCGCTCGAATTCGCCCGAAAACACTTAGGGCTCAACGAATCAACGTAAGGAGCTAACGCGTGCGTATTGCCTTTGTCGGAACCGGATCCATGGGATCAGCACTCCTAGAAGGTGTACAAGCTTCCACCGATGCGCAGATCGTCGCAACGTGTGCATCTACCGCCTCAGCCACCCGCCTTCACGAACGGCTCGGGGTCGACACGCTGGCAGTTGAAACGACCTCGGACGCTAACATTCAAGCCATCCGTGGGGCCCAATTCGTGTTCGTGGGAGTGAAACCGTGGATGCTGGCGCAGACGCTGAAAGAAATCGCACCTCACCTGGAACCGCAGGCCGTGGTGGTCTCCATGGCCGCAGGATTCTCGCTTGCAGACATGGCGAAGCACGTGCCTACCAACCCCGTTGTGCGTATTATGCCCAACACGCCCTCACAGCTGGGCCGAGGTGTCATTGCGCTGTCCGCGGGGCAGGGAGTGAGTGATCAGCAGGTGCAGACGCTCACCGAACTGCTCACCGGTGCCGGACTGGTGTTCCCGCTTGAGGAAGAACAGATCGGGGCGATGACCGCGATTTCCGGTTCTGGTGTTGCCTACTTCTTCTTGCTGGCCGAATCGCTTGCGAAAACGGGAGTGGAACTTGGCCTGGACGAAGAAACCGCAAACCGCATGGTTGCCCAAACTGCGCTGGGTGCCGGGTTGCTGTTGGATCGCACGCCTGAACCCGCTGATCTGCGCAAGGCCGTGACCAGCAAGGGCGGGACCACTCACGCGGCAATCGAAACCTTCCGCGCACACAACTTCGACGACATCGTTTTCAAAGCCGGAACAGCGGCCGTTGAACGTGGAAAAGAAATGGAAAGAGAGAACGCTGAATGAGCAAGGACGCCCAGGTTCAGCGGCTTGGAGCAGCTGGCGCTGTATGTGTGCTAGGTTTTGCCCTCTACGCCACCCTTTCGGTCATGATGTGGCGAGGCTTCATCAGCCCGTCGTGGGACTTGGGTATCTTCACCCAACTGGCTGACCAGTACGCGCATTTCCGTGCCCCTGTGGTCAACATTAAGGGCGACGGGTACAACCTCTTAGGCGACCACTTCCACCCCATCTTGATCCTGTTAGGTCCCATTTTTCGGATCTTTCCGTCAGGTCTCACCCTGCTGATCGTCCAGTCTGCGCTTTTCGCAATCTCGGCATGGCCACTCACACGTTTAGCTCTTGAACGGTTTGGCATGACGGGTGGTTCGCTTCTGGGTGCCTCCTACATCCTGTCGTGGGGTTTGATCAACGCAGTATGGTCCCAGTTCCACGAGATCGCTTTTGCGATGCCACTGATCGCCTTTGGCCTGGTGTGGTGGATGAGAGATAAACGCATCCACGCAGCTGTCGCAATTGGCCTCTTAGTGTTTGTGAAAGAAGATCTGGGCCTTATGGTTCTGATGTTCGGTCTGGCTGTGTTGTTGAAAGACCGCAAGGACTGGCAGTGGGCAACCGGTTTCGCCACGTGGGGAATCCTGTGGTTCGTGCTCACGGTGAAGGTCATTCTTCCCGCGCTCAACCCAATGGGACAGTACGACTACACCGACAACGTGTCCGTTGCTGAAACACTCACTCAGTCCGTCGACACCAAATTTGCCGTCGTGTGCGTGTTGATCCTGGCAGCTGGGGTGATCGGAATTAAGAGCCCCTTCATGCTCATGATGCTTCCCACCTTGGCATGGCGATTTGTTGGAAATGTCGAGTACTACTGGGGCTTCGACTTCCACTATTCCGCCGTCCTCATTCCCATCGCAGCGGCATCGATGATCGACGCGGCTCCTCGTCGGTTCTTCAAACTGGCACCAGCGGTTGCGTTAGTGACTGCATGTGCAATGCTGGCTCAGTCACAGATCAATCTGCTGTGGAAATACGACGGTTATGCGTCACCCAGCGCGCAAGGCGCAATCGAAGCAGCCTCGGAATACGACACGGTGGCCACCGATATTTACTTGCTCGCCTACACGGTTCCCCACGCCAACACGTACTGGTACGGAACCGTAGGTGACGTTCAACCAGACGCTGTGCTTTTTAACACCACCAAGACTGAATACTCGCCAGAGTCGTGGGCACAAAGTAAGTATGGTGGCGTGTGGAACGTCGTATTCGACGACGGTACGTACAAGGTCGCCGCACGCCAAGAGTGAGGCTAACCGGCCGGCCTTGTAAAACTACGGGCGGTCGGCGAAACGAGCCAGAAGCTCCACATGGCCCGCAACGATGAGCACATCGTGCGGTCCAATGCGGCTCGTCGGTTCTGCGTAGGTGAAGTCCCGTCCGGGCCCCTTCACACCGACAACGGTGACGCCGTACTTTTGGCGAATATCGGATTCTGCCAAGGTGAAGTCTTGCACCTCTTTAGGCGGACGCATTTTCACTACAGCGAACTGACCATCGTCGAACTCGATGAAGTCCAACATGCGCGAAGACACGAGGTGCGCCACACGGGCTCCGGCCTCGGATTCCGGGTACAGAACGTGCTCAGCGCCAATGCGTTTGAGGATTTTTCCGTGCGCCAGAGAAATGGCTTTTGCCCAGATTTGCTCAACACCCAAGTCAACTAAATTAGCCGTGGTGAGAACGCTTGCCTCAATGGACGTTCCAATCCCCACAACAGCAGTGTTGAAATCCTGGGCACCCACTTGACGGAGAGCTTCAATATTCGTGGAATCTGCCTCAACGACGTGGGTGAGCTTGCCCATCCACTCGCTCACAACCTCGGGGTTGCGTTCCACCGCCATCACTTGCCGACCCAGCTTCATGAGATTGGACGCAGTTGAAGCGCCAAAACGCCCCAGCCCAATAACCAGGACGGAACGGTTGTCGCGGGAGTCTTGTTTAGCCAATGATCGGCCTCTCTTCTGGGTACCTGAACAAGCGCTTCGTGGATCGGCTGGACACTGCCGCAGCGAGGGTAATCGTCCCTAAGCGACCCAATAACATTAGCGAACTGAGAATGTAGAGGCCAGAGTCTGGGGCCGTGCTCGTGATACCTATTGACAAGCCAACCGTGCCAAAAGCAGAAATCACTTCGAACAACACTCGGTCCAGCGACTCGTGGGTGACCTGGAGAAGCGCAATCGTGCCCACGAGGACAAGAGCCAGACCTGCGAAAACCACCGAGATTGCGACCCGGGCCACGTTGTGTCCGATTCGGCGGCCAAAAGCAGTGACATCGTCGTAACCGCGTGCCTCGGCCCACGCGGCCAAAATCAAAACCGCCAGCGTCGTCACTTTGACACCGCCCGCGGTTGATGAAGAACCGCCACCAATGAACATGAGGATGTCCGTGACTAAGTGGCTAGCAGGACTCAGCAGATCCATATCGATTGTGTTGAACCCACCTGAACGGGTCATCACCGACATGAATAACGTCTCCCAGAAAGTGGCCCCGAAGCCCTTGTTTCCCAGTGTGTCCGGGTTGTTGTATTCGAGTCCAAAGAAGAGGAAAAATCCCACAGCGACCAAGATCGATGACGTTGTGAGCGTCAGTTTTGTGTGCAGGTCCCACGAACGTGGCTTGTTCCACAAAATAGTGGCCACCAGAATGACCGGGAATCCCAACGACCCCACGAATACCGAAAACATGAGTGCGAAAAGGATCCATGGGTCATCAGCGTAGTAGGCAATACCTCCCGGGTGGATAGAAAAACCCGCGTTATTGAACGACGAAACGGCGTAAAAAACCGAGTACCAGAGAGCCGTGCCCACTTCCTCACCTCGCATGAGGAAGCGCGGAAAAAGCATCGCAAAAATGACACTTTCAACAGCTAACGCCGTAATCACCACCGCGCGAAGAAGCGAACCAACTTGTCCAAGGGAACTGGCGTTCGTTGCCTGCATTGCAATCAGACGCTGGCGAACCCCAAGGCCTTTCGAAACAACCATTCCCAAAACTGACGCCAGGGTGAGAATACCCAAGCCACCGAGTTGAACCGCCAGAATGATCGTGACCAGGCCAAATCCAGTCCAATAGTCTTGAAAGTCCACCGGAGTTAAACCAGTCACGCACACTGCTGACACACTGACCGTGAGCGACCGGGCAAACGAAATATCGTCAGGGTTCTGATGCGAAATGGGTAGCAGAAGCAACACCGTGAAAAGTGCGACTACCGCTAAGAACGAAAAGATCGCCAAACGCGCCGGCGACGCTTCGGCAACCCTGTCAATGAAGTCGCGCGTGCGTCGCCCCGGCGAAAACACAACCTCGGAAAAGGTTCGCTTGGGAGAACTCACGAATGACAGCATAGTGGGATCGACGCTGAGACGGGCTACAGTGGTGACATGAGTCACGATGTTTTTGTTGTCTGGGACGAGTCAGTGACCGAATACAACTTTGGTCCTTCCCACCCTATGCATCCACTGCGCTTAGATTTAACAGCCAAACTGGCAACCGACCTCAACATTTTTGACCACCCGCGCGTCCACCTCGGCGCGATTCCACAGGTCGACGACGACGCGCTGAAGAAATTACACGCTGCTGACTTCATTGAGGCCGTCAAAGACGCTGGACGCACCAGTGAGCTTTCAAAAGAAATCATTGAGGCCTACGGGGTAGGGACGGAAGATGTCCCACGTTTTGACGGCATCCACGAAGCCTCCGGTCGCCTCTATATGGGGTCGATCGCTGCCGCCCAGGCCATCATCAACGGTTCATACGTGCGTGCAGTGAACTTCTGCGGAGGCATGCACCATGCGATGCCCGGCAAAGCTGCCGGATTCTGCGTGTACAACGACGTCGCGGCGGCTGTTCAAGAATTCCTCGACAACGGCTATGAACGGGTTGTCTACATTGATCTTGATGCTCACCACGGAGACGGGGTTGAACACTTTTTCTGGGACGATCCGCGAGTGCTGACGATCTCGCTCCACGAAAACGGCCGCTTCCTGTTCCCTGGCACCGGGTTCGCCGCTGACATCGGAGGCCTCCAGGCAGCCGCGAGCGCCATGAATATCGCACTCCCACCTCGGACGTCTGACAGTGACTGGCTCCGCGCACTCGATGCCACCGTTCCGCACATCCTCCGGGAGTTCAAACCACAAGTCATCGTGTCTCAGCACGGATGCGACGGGCACCGGCAGGATCCACTGACTCACCTGCGCCTCTCCGTTGACGCGATGCGCAAAGGTGCTCAATGGGTCCGAGACTTAGCCGACGAACTGTGCGACGGCAAGTGGGTCGCAACCGGAGGTGGAGGATATGCCATCATTGACGTGGTGCCGCGCGCGTGGTCGCAGATCGTCGCAATTTCTGCGGGTATCGACCTTGACCCAGGAACAGAAATTCCGCAACGGTGGCGTGATTACGTCATGACACTCACCGGGCGGGAAGCTCCCCTGCGTATGACTGACGGCGGCACCAATGACTTTCAGCCATGGACGTACGGTTATGACCCAGAGGCAGACATTGACCGTGCCGTTATGGCCACGCGCAAAGCCATATTCCCGTTCTACGGTTTGGACCCGTACTACGACTGACGCCGTTAGTTTGACCACATGCGTTTGAGATGAATAGCCACCTACCGATACACTTACGTGGTTATGTTCA
This sequence comes from uncultured Brevibacterium sp., assembly GCA_902489185.1. Lineage (GTDB taxonomy): Bacteria > Actinomycetota > Actinomycetes > Actinomycetales > Brevibacteriaceae > Brevibacterium. The sequence goes on from CABTZC010000002.1 coordinate 6,188, forward strand.
GCTCGTGGGCACGAAAAGTTCACGAGAAGTTGCCGAGTATTGAGGTACCTTATGGGTTCAGTCATTAAGAAGCGCCGCAAGCGGATGTCAAAGAAAAAGCACCGCAAGCTTCTGCGTAAGACGCGTCACCAGCGTCGCAACAAGAAGTAATATATTAGTCACAATCCCCGTCGATAAAGCGTCGACGGGGTTTCGTGCGTAAGAGAAACCATGTCGGGAAACACCGTGACTTTCGTTGACCGGGTTGGTTGTCATCTGTGTGATGAGGCGAAAGAAACCGTCACCCGTGTGATCGACCAGGTGACCCAAGAAACGGGTCACACATGGACGCTCGAGGTAGTCGATGTCGACAGTGACAGGGAGCTACTGGAACTCTACGACTGGGAAGTGCCGGTCGTCCTGGTCAATGGTCGGCAGCACAGCTTTCACCGCGTAGATGCGCGTAGGCTAAAAGCCTCACTCATTCGGGTATCCCGCACGAACACAACCTAGCCAGAAGGTCCAGTCCACACAACCTATCCACATCACCAAGCTGCGTTTGAGGGGTTCTCAGTGTCGTTGCTCGTTCTCGGTGTTTCACACCGTACCGCTCCCATGAGTGTGCTCGACGCGTTTGCCTTTGATGCGCCAACAATTGAACAGTTGCGTTCGCGAGTCTGCGCAGGCGAATACGTGATGGGTGTTGTTGTGCTCGCTACCTGCAACCGAGTCGAAATCATCGCAGACGTCTCCGGGTTCCACGGAGGACTCGCCGACCTAGGGTCTGCTCTTGTCGACATGACGCCCTTCGACTGGAAAGAACTGGCAGGACATCTGTTTGTGCGCTTTGAAACAGAAGCGTACGAGCACCTCTTTGAACTCACTACTGGCCTGGACTCCATGGCGATTGGTGAAGCTCAAATCTTGGGCCAAGTGCGCACAGCCCTCAATGAAGCGCGCACCGCTGGCACCTTGACCGGTGACCTGGAACGAGCAGTCAGCCGAGCGTTAGAAATCGGTAAACGTGCCCACTCAGAAACGGCACTCGACACCGTCTCAAGTTCACTTCTAGACACCGCGCTTTTTGCCGCCCGCGAACACATAGGAGAGATCGCCGGTGCCCGCGCACTCGTCGTGGGGGCCGGTGCGATGTCAGGTTTGGCTGTAGCCACTTTGGTGCGCGCCGGTGTTTCATCGCTCACGGTCCTCAACCGCACGTCTGAGCGCGCCCTGCGCCTCATCGAACACGCAGAAGAACTCGCGCAACAACTCGGCACAGACCTCACCACCTCGTTCACCGAACTGTCAGAAGACGCGCTGGTAGACGCAATCCGTCACTCAAACCTGATCGTCAGCGTCACGGGTGCACGCGGAACCGTGATCGGCACCGACACTGTGGTCAAAGCCATGAGCTCCACCTCCGAACCTCACCGGCGAGCATTCATCGACCTTGCAATGCCTTTCGATATCGAGCACAGCGTGGCCGACATTCCCCACGTGCGTCTGATGGGTCTAGAGCAGTTGTCCATGGAATTTGCGCAAAGCAACCTCGCCGCAGATTCCCGTGCAGTGGATGCACTAGCCCAAGTGCGTGCGTTGATCCGCCAGGCCATGAACCAGGTTGCGGCAGATAAAGCAGCGTCCAAGATTAATCCCACAGTGGTTGCGCTGCGTAAACGTGCCAGCCAAATTATCGAAGCCGAATACACTCGCCTCGTGAATAAGCTGGGCGACGATGTCACCGAAAACGTGCAAGCCGAGATTCGCAAGTCTTTAAACCGTACGGTCGACAAGATCCTGCACAACCCCACTGTCCGGGTGAAAGAACTCGCGCTCACCGAAACCAGCACTGACTACGCGGCTGCGCTGTCCACGTTGTTTGATCTTACGGCGACTCCAGAAACTTCGGAGCTTCCGGTTGTCAAGCCCAAGAGCCGCACAGCCACAGGCAGCCCCGCTAAGTCCACTACGACGGACGGCACCACCCCGGTAGGCGACCACACGCTTGATGTGGTGGAACCAGAAGGATGGACACGAACTGTTCGGTTGGGTACCCGCCGGTCGAACCTTGCGCGTTCGCAGTCAGTGGGAGTCGCGCACGACATTGCCGCGCACACCGGGTGGCGCGTGGAAATCGTCGAGGTCGTCACAGAAGGTGACGTCAACATGACTCCGTTGGCCAACATGGGTGGAACGGGTGTGTTCGTATCTGCTGTGCGTCAGGCTCTGTTGTCAGGCAAGATCGACATTGCGGTCCACTCGCTTAAAGACCTCCCTACCGCGCAGGCGCCGGGTATCACCCTGGCGGCGGTGCCACCTCGGGTAGACCCGTCCGACGTCCTCGTGGCCCGCGACGGACTTACCTTTGACACGCTTCCTCCCGGAGCGATCGTGGGTACCGGGTCGCCCCGCCGGGCGGCTCAGATGCGGGCAGCACGTCCTGATCTTGACATTCGGGGTGTGCGCGGAAACGTGGATACCCGCATTAAGTACGTCACCGACGGTCGCATTGACGCCGTTGTTCTGGCGGCCGCTGGTATGCGACGTTTGGGGCGCCTGGCCGAGGTGACGCAGACGTTGTCGACCGAACTCATGCTGCCTGCCCCAGGGCAGGGCGCGTTGGCGATCGAATGTCGTGCGGAAAACGCGGACCGTGAACCGTTCGATGCGAAACTGCGGTCAGGGTTGTTGGCGATCCACGACGAAACCACGTACCGGTCAGTGGTCGCCGAACGAGCAATTTTGTCGCGTGCTCAGGCCGGATGCTCGGCTCCTATCGGTGCGCTTGCGAACGTGACTGAACGATCTATTGAACTGTCCGCCGTCATGGCCGACGATGCTGGTAAGCTGGCTCGGATTACGCGGTCGGTGGCCAACACGGGTGTCAATGCGGCGCTCGATGTGGGAACACAGATCGCTGATGAACTTCTCGACACCTTAGGTGTTGTTCCAGATACGTTGACCGGTGCGAATGCTCCGAAAGCCCAACTTGAGGTAAAACCATGAGTGCTTCAACGGTGTTTCCGCTCATCCCGCAAAAGCCGCTGGTTGTTTTTATGGGGACTGGTCCTGGCGACCCCGGGCTTGTGCCTGTGCGTTCGGCCGACATTCTTGCAAGCGCGCAGGTCGTTGTGTACGACCCGGCTTTTCACACCGACGTTGTCGACACGTACGCTCCTTCCCAGACCGCCCGGGTTGAAGAGTCGTCGCTGGGGCAAACGGCGTCGACGCGTGGTCGGAAGATGGGGGAGCTAGCCCAGGAAAGCGGCTTGGTCGTGCGGTTGTATGCCGGTGACGGTGTCCTGTTTTCGGCTTTGAACTCTGAAGGTGTCGCCGTGCGTCGCACGGGAACCGGGATCGAGGTGGTTCCCGGGGTGGGTCTGTCAGCGGCCGTGGCATCGTTTACGGGAACCCCGATCACCACCAACCGTGTGCGTTCTTTGCGGTTTGTCGAAGCCGGTGAAATGACCCACACGGACGTGTCGAAGCACCGCAACACTGCCCACGTTTTGACTGGTGACAGTGAAAACACGGTCGCCGCGGTGAAGTCGCTTTTGAACGATGGGTGGGACCCGGCTACGCGCGTGCTTTCGGTAGTGCGCGTGTCGCGCGTGCGCCAGGTTTCTGTAGACACCACTTTGGGCGCCTTGGAACAGCGCCTGGCAAACGAACCGGTTCCTCACGAAACGATTGTGACGATTCTGGGCGCGGGAATTGAGGACCGTGGCCCGCTTTCGTGGTTCGAAACGAAGCCGCTTTTCGGGTGGAATGTGCTCATCCCGCGGACTCGTGAACAGGGTGAGATTACTGCCCAGGTGCTTCATGAGTACGGTGCGGAGTCCGAGGTCGTACCCACAATCGCTATCCAACCACCTCGGACGCCGGGGCAGATGGAGCGCGCGATGCGCGGTCTTGTCGACGGAGACTACCAGTGGGTGGGATTCACATCGATTAACGCGGTGCGTGCTGTACGGGTCCGGTTAGGTGACTTGGGCTTGGATGTCCGTTCTCTAGCTGGTGTGCGCGTGGCTGCCGTGGGCGCGCAGACTGCGGCTGCTTTGCGCGAATGGGGAATCGAGCCTGAGCTCATTGCCACGTCGGAAGAGTCAGCGCGTGGTCTTGCTGCTGACTGGCCGGTGTTTGATGACGTTGACGGTTTTAATCGGGTGTTGTTGCCGCGGGCGGATATTGCGACCGAGGTGTTAGTCGAAGGTCTGCAGGAAAAGGGTTGGAAGGTCGATGATGTGACGGCCTACCGGACTGTCCGGGCCGCACCACCGCCTGCTCCTATCCGTGAAGCGATTAAGCGTGGCGATTTCGATGCTGTTCTGTTTACGTCGTCGTCGACCGTGCGCAATCTCGTGGGAATCGCGGGTAAGCCCCCGGCTACCACAGTGGTTGCGTGTATTGGACCTGCCACTGCGCAAACCGCAGAGTCTCACGGGCTGGTCGTCGACATTGTTTCTCAGGAAGCTAACGTCAAATCGTTAATTGAGGACCTCGCTGAATATGCGCGTGATCTACGTGATCGCGCGGAAGCTCAAGGCGAGCCCGCTCTTCGGCCCTCGGAGCGTCGCCGCACCAGGAGAAGATCATGATGTTCCGTCCACGTCGACTTCGTAGCACGCCAGCCGTTCGCAGGCTAGTGCAAGAAAACCGGCTACATGCTGCCGACTTGATTGAAACGCTCTTTGTGAAGGAGTCGTTGACTGAGCCAGCGCCGTTGACGTCCATGCCGGGGGTTGTTCAGCACACGCTGGACTCTCTTGTGGAAGCGTCCCGCAAGGCCGTTGATGCGGGCGTGGGTGGCATCATGCTGTTTGGGATTCCCAGCCACCGTGATGAGACGGGTAGCCAGGCGTTAGCTGAAGACGGGATTCTGAACCGCGCGATTCGTGCGGTCGTTGAGGCTGTTGGTGATCGGACGGTGGTCATGGCGGATTTGTGTCTTGACGAGTTCACGTCCCACGGTCACTGTGGTGTTCTCACGGACACAGGCGAAGTAGACAACGACGCCACGGTCGAACTGTACGCCCAGATGGCAGTCGCGCAGGCACGTGCGGGTGTTCATGTGGTTGGTCTGTCTGGGATGATGGACGGACAGGTGGCACGTGTGCGAGAAGCGCTGGATACGGAGGGCTTCACCAACACGATCATTTTGGCGTATGCCGCTAAGTATGCCTCGGCGTTTTATGGGCCGTTCCGGGAAGCTGTGGACTCACAGTTAAGCGGTGACCGGCGCACGTATCAGCAGGACCCGGCTAATGGTCGCGAAGCTCTCACGGAAGTTGCTTTGGACGTTGATGAAGGCGCTGACATCGTCATGGTGAAGCCTGGCATGCCGTATCTGGATGTGCTTGCTGAAGTGAGCGAAGCAGTGACCGTGCCGGTGTGGGCGTATCAGGTCTCCGGCGAGTACGCGATGATCGAGTTCGCCGCTGCCGCCGGAGCGATCGACCGCAACGCTGCGATCATGGAAAGTCTGACGGCGTTTAAACGTGCAGGCGCCGACGCGATTTTGACCTATTGGGCAACTGAGGTTGCCTCCCGGTTGAACGGCCAATCATGAAGGCTGAACGGGGTCATGGGCGGGTTGACGAAAGCACGGTCGAATGGCTTGACGATTCTGAACAACTTGCATGGCGCCACATGGTCGAGTCCTGGCGCCTCATGATGGCTAACTTGGACAAGGATTTACGTGTTGCGTTTGGGATCGGGATCCCGGAGTACGAAGTTCTGGTCCGTCTTTCGGAGTCTGAAGACTGGTCGTGCCGCATGTCGGAGTTGGCCTTTGAAATTGGTATGTCACGCTCTCGCTTGACTCATATTGTGGCCAGGATGGAAAAGCGGGGCTTGGCTGAGCGGGTGTCTGCGACGAGTGATGGCCGAGGTGTCCGCTGTTGTTTGACGGATGCCGGCTGGACGCTGTTGAAAGAGGCTGCGCCCACGCACGTTGCAGGTGTGCGAGAGAATTTTGTTGACGTGTTGGAACCGGTTGAGATTAAAGCACTGGGCGAAATTTACGAGAAGGTGCACGCTCACCTTCGCGAGTTAGCCTAGAGACGAGGAGGAGTTGGATGTCTCACGTAACTTCTGAGTCGGAACGTCTATTTGCCCGAGCCCAGGCTGTTATTCCTGGCGGAGTGAATTCCCCTGTTCGTGCGTTTAAAGCGGTCGGAGGAACACCGCGCTTCATTCGAAGCGCGAAGGGTGCTCTTTTGTACGACGCGGATGGCAACGAGTATGTGGACCTCATCGGTTCGTGGGGCCCTATGATCCTGGGGCACTCTCACCCACAGGTTCTCGACGCTGTTCACGCAGCTGCTGACCAGGGTTTTTCGTTTGGAACGCCGTCAGAAAACGAAGTTGCGTTGGCAGAAGAAATCGTTGCCCGCATGGATCCGGTTGAACAGGTGCGCCTGGTATCGTCGGGAACCGAAGCGACGATGAGCGCGATTCGTTTGGCTCGCGGTTTCACTGGACGGTCGCGTGTGGTGAAGTTCGCTGGCTGCTATCACGGGCACGTGGACGCGCTGTTGGTTGCAGCTGGTTCGGGTGTTGCCACTTTTGGTCTTCCCGATACCCCTGGCGTGGTTGCCGGTGAAGCGTCAGAGACCTTGGTTGTCCCGTATAACGATGCTCAAGCGCTTACGGAAGTGTTCGAGAAGTACGGCGATTCAATCGCATGTGTGATTACGGAAGCGTGCCCCGGAAACATGGGCATTGTGCCTCCTCGTAACGGCTTTACCCAGCTCATTCGCAAACTTACGCGGGAACATGGGGCGCTCATGATTTCTGACGAGGTTATGACGGGCTTCCGCGTTTCAGAAGCCGGTTGGTACGGCTATGAATCTGGTTTGGGCGAAGGCTACCCGGATGGTCCTGCTGATCTGTTCACGTTCGGAAAGGTCATGGGGGGAGGTTTCCCCACGGCCGCTTTTGGGGGACGTGCAGATGTTATGGCGCACCTCGCCCCAGCGGGACCGGTGTACCAGGCGGGAACCTTGTCGGGAAACCCCGTGGCAACTGCCGCCGGTCTGACCACATTGAAGCTCACCAAAGAACTCGACGTGTACAGCCACATCGAATCGGTTGCCGATCAGTTGCGTGAAGCGGTGAAGCAGGAACTCACTCAAGCCGGTGTGCCTCACACGGTGCAGAGCGCAAACTCCATGTTTTCGGTGTTCTTTACCGACCGCCCCGTGGTTAACTACGCTGACGCACAGTCACAGAACAGCGACGCGTATGCGGCATTTTTCCACTCGATGTTGGATCAGGGTGTGCACTTGCCGCCAAGTGCGTACGAAGTGTGGTTCTTGTCTTTGGCTCACACTCCCGAGGTCGTTGACAGGATTGTGTCTGCGTTGCCTGCCGCTGCACGTGCCGCCGCTCAAGCGAAAGGCTAAGAATGATTATCCGTGTTCACCTGAACCGGCATGGCGAAGTCCACAACCCCGAAGGCATTCTGTATGGCCGCCTTCCCGGCTTTGGGTTATCTGAGATTGGTCGTCGCATGGCTCAGAGAGTTGCTGAACACTACACTGGGTCCGATTTTGTGGTTCGGGATTTGGTGCGTTCTCCGCTTTTGCGGACTAAGGAAACAATTGCCCCGCTTGCGCAGGAAGTGGGTATTGAACCGTTGGTTGACGAACGGGTGATTGAGGCAGAGAACCAGTTCGAAGGCACGAAGGTGGACCGGCACTCGCTTTTACAGCCACAGAACTTGCAGCGTTTATACAACCCACTCAAACCGTCGTGGGGTGAACCCTATGTAAACCAGGTACGCCGCATGCGTGCAGCAGTGGCGAGTGTGCACCGTCGTCTAGAAGACATTGCGCAGGCTGAGAACCTTGACATAGTTGACGGTGTGATCGTGTCACACCAACTTCCCATTTGGGTGACTCGCCTGGACGCAGAGGATCGTCCGCTTGTTCACGACCCGCGCCACCGCGAATGTGCCTTGGCATCTTCGACAACTCTCACATTTGAAAACGGTTCTCTTGTTGATGTTGGATACATTGACATCGCAAAGGATCTGCAACCGGTGAAGGGAGTAGCGGGAGCATGAGTGTGAATCGTCGCAAAGCTCTCACTGCGGTATTTGCTACGGCAGCGCTCGTTGCCACCAGCGCCTGTTCAACGAAATCCGATTCGCTTGCTGAGCAGGCGGGATCGGGCCAGGGCTATGTTTCAGGTTCAGGTGTTGTCACCCAGATTCCTGAAGCTGAACGGGGAGAACCTGTCGATTTCGATTTCACACTCCTGGACGGAACTGAAGGCTCGGTCAAGGATTTCCAGCCCAAACTCGTGGTGGTGAACTTGTGGTACGCGTCGTGCCCGCCGTGCCGGAAAGAAGCTCCGGAGCTTAACGAGGTGGCTGCCAAATTTAAAGACGACGTGGAATTCTTAGGCGTTAACGTCCGAGACGGAAAACCGGCTGCGGAAGGTTTTACCAAGACTTTTGATGTGAAGTACGCAAACACTCTCGACACTGACGGGTCAATCGTTGCCGCGCTTTCTAAGGTATTGCCCCCACAAGCGACCCCGTCAACGGTGATCCTTGATAAGGAAGGTCGCCCCGCGGCGCGCGTTGTAGGTGCGGTAGAAGAATCGACGTTGCGAGGTTTGATCGAAGAGACTCTGGGCAATTGATGTCCGTGAGTGTGCTAGCTTCCGCTGGGCAGTCATTTGCTGACACGGTTCTTAACGGCCCCATCCTCGTGGCGATGGCGGTCGCGCTTCTTGCCGGTCTGGTGTCTTTTTTGTCGCCGTGTATCCTTCCGCTAGTCCCCGGATATGTGGGCTATGTGACCGGATTGTCTGGGACCCACGTCAAAGACAAGAAAACGTGGATGGTGCTGGCAGGTGTGGGGCTTTTCTTCTTGGGGTTCGCCACCGTGTTTGTGGCCATTGGGATCCTGTTTTCGGGACTGGGCGCGTTGGTCTCTCAGTGGATCGATATCGTCACCAGAATTTTTGGTGTCATCGTGGTGGTTTTGGGAGTCGCTTTTCTGGGCGGTTTTCAGTGGCTCCAGAACGATGTGCGGATCTCGAAGCGACCTCGGGCGGGGCTTTTAGGGGCGCCCTTTCTGGGCGCGACCTTTGCTCTAGGTTGGACGCCGTGCATCGGTCCAACGCTGGCAGCCGTGCTGGCCATGTCCACCAGTTTTGGGGGAACCGGGAATGTGCTCCGAGGAGCAGTACTGACGTTTGTGTACTGCCTGGGGATCGGGATTCCATTCCTCATTGTCGCTTTTCTCATCCATAAGGGGATGGGCAGGCTTGAATGGGTGCGTCGTCACCAGCAGGGTATCGTGCGGGCAGGCGGAATCATGCTGATTGTACTGGGGTTGGCCATGGTGACTGGGCTGTGGAACCTCATGATGAGCTATATGCAATTGTGGGCTAACGGATTCGAGTTGGTGGTGTAGTGAGTAAACAAACGCAAGCTCCCGCAAACATCGGCACGGTGGGAATGTTGCGCTGGGCGTGGCGACAACTCACCACGATGCGGTTTGCCATGATCCTCTTGTTGGTTCTGGCCTTGGCCTCGATTCCCGGCTCGCTGCTACCGCAACGCATTCAAGACCCCGGCAAGGTACGCACGTTCATTGAAGAGAACGGGGCCCTGGGTGAGGTGCTAGACAAGCTGCAGATGTTCGACGTGTACTCGTCGGTGTGGTTTTCTGCCGTGTACATCTTGCTCATGGTGTCACTCGTGGGCTGTATTGTTCCCCGGTGCGGTCAGCATTTCAAAGCCATGCGGATGGCCCCGCCCAAAGCTCCACGCAGGCTTTCGCGTATGCCTGCGCACCGTCAGTGGGAGCTAGAAAACACTGACAGTGATGAGTTTCTGGACCGTGCTCAGCGCGCACTGAAAAAGGCCGGATACCGAACCGTGCGTAACGACGATCACGTCGCTGCTGAACGCGGGTATTTGCGCGAAACTGGGAACCTGGTGTTTCACTTTTCGATTTTGTGGGTCGTTGTGGTGTTCGCGGTGGGTGCGCTTGTGTCGTATTCGGGTCAGCGGATCCTGGTCGAAGGCGAAACCTTCTCAAATTCGCTGGTGTCCTATGACGACTTCAAACCGGGCACCTATTACAACCCGGACAATCTGGATGATTTCCGCTTGACGCTCAACCGCTTCGACGCGACCTTTGACAGCGAGTCGGTGGGGCCACAGTTCGCTCAGCCCAGGCACTTCGCCGCAAATGTCACTACCAACTATCAGGGCGTTGAAGAAACCAAAGTCCTGCAGGTCAACGATCCTGTGCGTTTTGGCCGCACCAGTGTGTATCTCACGGGTAATGGTTACGCTCCCGAGGTGACGGTGAAGAACGCGAACGGTGATGTCACCTTCTCCGGTCCCGTAGTGTTCCTGCCGGTTGACGGAACCTATGCTTCCCGAGGTGTCGTCAAGGTTCCGGATACCGGTGGGGAACAGTTAGGTTTTGGGGGAGTTTTTCTTCCCACAGCTGGTTTCAATGACCAGGGCGAACTGATTTCCACGTTCCCGGCAGCTGACCAGCCCTATTTGGTCATGAGCGTGTTCGCGGGTGATTTGGGATTGGACGACGGTGTCGCACAGAACGTGTACGAACTTGACACTTCTAAGATGCAGGCGGTCACGGACAAAGACGGCAAACCTGTCACGTTGCAGATGGCGCCGGGAGACACCGTGGATCTTCCAAACGGTTTGGGCACCGTGACGTTTGACGGCGTGAAACGATTTGTTGCTGTCGACGTGCACTCCAACCCCACGCAGATGGTTCTGTTGGTTGGCGCGGTTCTTCTCATGGTTGGCCTGGGGCTGTCGTTGTTCATTCCGCGTCGTCGCATGTGGGTACGTGTCACCGATGGGTGTGCGGAAGTTGCGGCGCTTGCACGTGGGGAAGACCCCAGGGTCACGCATGCCGTAAAAGCCCTTGCCGTATACTTAAATGATTCCGCGCACGAAGAGGAAGATTAATGGACGTTTCTGTTGTGTGGGCTAGTTGGTCCAACCTGCTGATCTATTCGGCCATGGCGGTTTACGCGGTCGCTTTCATCATTTATTCACTTGATTTGTTTGGAGACTCGGCTCAGGACAAGAGCCACGTCAAGAGCCAAACGAAAACTGAAGCGAAAGCGAGCGCCGTTGCACGCACCTCACGTCATCGCGGAGGTGGGGTAGCGGTAGCCGAACGTGACGAAGACTCACCAGCTCCGATCAGTGGGCTAAGCAACTCACGACGTTGGGCACGCGTTGGAACAGCGCTGACCGTACTTGCTGTTCTCTTGCACGTGGGTGCTATTGCCACACGCACCATCTCGGTGATGCGTGTCCCGTGGGGCAACATGATGGAGTACGCGCTGGTTGCTTCCGCGCTTGCTGTCATCACGTATCTGGCAGTGTTGAAGTTTAAAGACCTGCGTTTTATGGGAACGTTCGTTGCGGCTTTCGCGCTGATTACTCTGGGTCTGTGCATCACGGTGTTCTACACTCCGGCCGCGCAGCTCATTCCGGCTCTTCAGTCGTACTGGATTTACATTCACGTACCCATTGCAATCCTGTCTACTGCACTCCTCACCGTGTCCGCGGTGATCGCGATCTTCCAGCTGCTCACCCTGAACTACGAAAAGCGTGTAAAAGAAGACCGTCCTATTCCTAAGGCCCTGCGGTTCTTGGCCCGCACTCCGGCTTCAGACCGAATTGAAGTTGTGTCGTACCGTTTGGCTGCGGTTGGTTTCATCACGTGGACCTTCACACTGATCGCTGGGGCGATCTGGGCTGAGGTCGCTTGGGGTCGCCCGTGGGGCTGGGACACCAAGGAAATTTGGACGTTCGTTGTGTGGGTCATCTATGCCGCGTATCTCCACTCGCGTGCAACTCGCGGATGGTCGCAACGTGCAATTGCGATTCTGAACCTCGTTGGTTTCTCCACCGTTCTGTTTAACTTCGCGGTGGTCAACATCTACTTCAACGGTCTCCACAGCTACTCTGGACTCGAATAGTAAAACGAACACACTATGTGTAAACCCTGAGAGTATTGAATGCTCTCAGGGTTGTTTTATTCCGTAAACCGTAGTTTACGTGCGGTGATGGTGTCATGTGGTTTTTCGTGTTCCTTAACAAAACGTGTGCAAACGTGGCTTTCCGTTGAGAAAACGGTGAGCAGTTGAAAGCGTTGATGTCTGGATAAGTACATCGCACACGAGGAGTTGTTGTTGTGAGTCAACCGCAGTTGAAGGAGCCGGACACCTCTACTGTTCGAAAGGCGGTCGCGGCTTCTGCAATCGGTAACGCGACTGAATGGTTCGACTACGGTATCTACGCCGTTTCCGTCACGTACATCACGCAACATTTCTTCCCGGGTGAGTACGGAACCATTCTGGCGCTCGCGACCTTCGCGTTTTCATTCCTGGTGCGTCCGCTGGGAGGTATCTTCTGGGGGCCAATGGGCGACCGCCTCGGGCGCAAACACGTCCTTGCGCTCACCATCCTGATGATGGCAGGCGCCACCTTCCTCATTGGTGTGCTCCCCACTCACGAGACCATTGGCATTTTCGCTCCTATCCTGCTGGTAATTTTGCGCGCCGTGCAGGGGTTCTCCTCCGGTGGTGAATACGGTGGTGCGGCCACCATGATGGCCGAATACGCACCCCGTAACCGCCGTGGATTCTGGGGAAGCTTCCTGGAGTTCGGAACCCTGGCCGGTTTTGCTTTGGGGTCGCTCATTGTGCTCATGGGTGAACTGACGATCGGTAACGAAGCGATGATGGATTGGGGATGGCGCGTGCCGTTCCTGATTGCCGGTCCGCTTGGAATTGTGGGTCTGTACTTGCGAAGCAAGCTGGGCGAATCGCCCGTGTTCGAGGAAATGGACGAGAAGAGTGCGGACGAAGGATCGACGGGCAACGTCTTTGGCTCACTGTTTACAAACCACTGGCGGCAGATCCTCATTATGACCGGGCTGGTCACGGCCGTGAACGTCGTGAACTACACGCTCTAGTCATATATGCCAACCTACTTTGAAAACAGTGTAGAGCTGTCCTCGCAGACAACGCTGACCATTATGTTCCTCGCGCAGTTCGGCATGATGCTGCTGATGCCTATTGGTGGGTTCTTGAGCGATAAGTTTGGGCGTAAACCCATGTGGGCGTTTTCCATGATTGGGCTGATTGTGGCTTCCGTGCCCATGTACCTGATCATGCCCAACGGTTTCTGGTTTGCTCTCCTGGGTATTTTCGTCCTGGGAGTCCTGTACATCCCGCAGCTGTCGTCGATTTCTGCGACATTCCCAGCCATGTTCCCCACCCAGGTGCGTTACGCGGGCTTTGCTATCACGTACAACGTTGCCACCGCAGCGTTCGGTGGTACAGCACCGCCGGTGAATGAGTGGTTGATTGGGGAGACCGGTTCGCCGCTGGTGCCTGCCTTCTACATGATGGGTGCGTGCGTGATTGGTCTGATTGCAACCCTGTGCATGAAGGAGACAGCGGGGGCTACGATCCGCGGAAACCAGCTCCCCGAGGTGGGTGTTGAGGCGAAGTTCGAAACTGACCCTAAGTAGTCTGGGCGCGTTCTTTTTGAGCGGTGAGGGCTGCGTAGACCTCTTCTACGGGGTCACGTAGCACCGCTTGCCCGTAGGTGCGACGACGGTGGCCCGGGCATTCGAGGGTCAGAGTTCCGAAACGGCCACGCTTGAGGCTAATTTGGGTCTGCTTCAGGGGCCATGATTCGGCGGCTCTGATGCGACCGACTTTAGGGAACTCGACCGTGATGTCGGTGACCGTGAAATGCACGCCGGATTCCAGTGGTCCCGCGAGGATTGACCGCCTCATACGTGCCGCAAATATGCCGAGCGCTGAAAGCGAAAACAACACCAAGCACGCGACACTTGATTCCACCAAGTCACGTGATTCAGGCTCCGTGGCGAACGTGACCCACACGATGAAGATGCCCAGCAGGCCAAAAAAGACTGCGCCGGTCCACAGCAACATGAGGTTGAAAAACCTGGAGACTTGCAGGTTTTTCGAAAGTGATTCTTTAACCCGAACTTCATATCGAACTTGAGGAGTCCGCTCCACGGTTACTCCTCGCTATGAGGTTCGCCGGTCTCACCGGATTCATCAGGGTTGTTGCGTCCCTGCTTCTTGCGACGCTCCCAGTCCAAGTCTTCTGAAATCTTGCGTAGGTAGTCGGGGTCGTCATCAGGGGCCACTCCGCGGGCGGGTGCGCTCCCGGTAGTACCTCGACCAAACAGGAACCACAACAGCAGGCCCACTAAAGGAACCAGAATAATGACGGCAATCCATGCGGCCTTGGGCATGATCCGAATCTGGTCGTTGTCACGGACGGCGGCATCAAAAACCGAGTACAGAGCCACAGCGACGTAAATGACGATGGCGCCTAGCAGGATTCGAGACATGGCACCCAGTTTATGTGATGGGTGGTTCCAGACGGCTACGTGGACTGAAGTAAACTCGTTACATCATGCGTGACTATGTGCTGTACTTGCTAGCCCGTCTGGCCGTTCTGATTATTGTCGTGGCGCTCACTATTTGGATCTTTGGGTTCAACCTGATCTCGATGATTTCCGCGATCCTCATTTCAGCGTGTGTGAGCTACCTGGTTCTGGCTGGTTTGCGCACTCGAGCCACAAACGGTCTTATCGAACGCAACAAGAACAGGAAAGCTCGCACGCCTAAGTCCAAAAAGATCAAAAAAGACTCCGACGAAGCTATCGAAGACGCGCAGGTAGACGGGTCTCAGGGGTAGGCGAAGGTTCGCTTACAGCGTGCTCACTTACAGCGCGAACCCACTTAAAGGGTGCTCACTTATAGCGCCAGGCCTAAGCCTAAAAGCGCGCCATATGTAAGGGCAGCGAACCCGGTGGACTTAATGCATGGAATGAGGTCCAAGCCGGTGCGCCCGCTCATCACGGTACGCACTGGGGCAATGACGAGCGCACATGATATGACCGCGATGAGCGCTGCGATGTGCCCGGCAAAAACAGGGATGATCAGGAGAGCGTACGGAACAAGCACCATGACAGCGTAGGTGACGCGCGCGCCGCGGTCTCCCAAGACCACTGCCAGCGTGGTCTTACCTGCTTGCGCGTCGGTGGGGATGTCACGCACGTTGTTCACCATGAGAACAGCACATGCGAAGAGGCCAACGCCCACGGCTGCCGCCCACATGGACAGTGTCATTGTTCCTGCTATTGCGTACCCGGTGCCAACGGTTGCCACCAGACCAAAGAAGATGAAGACAAACACTTCACCTAACGCGTAATAGCCGTACGGGTGAGAACCTCCCGTGTAAAACCACGCGGCGAGAACCGCAAGCACACCCACCGGGATAAACCACCACGCCTGCGCTACCAGCGTGAGTGCAAGACCAGCGACCCCTGCCGTGGCAAAGGACAGCATGGCAGCTCGCTTCACTTTGTGTGGGGCAACAAGGCCACTGGCTGTTAAGCGGGTGGGTCCCACACGCACGTCGTCGGTGCCACGTATGCCGTCGGAGTAGTCGTTGGCAAAGTTCGAACCGATCTGCAGGGCAAGCGCCACGATGATTGCCAAAACAGAGCACACGATGACGTGAAGGTAATTGGGTGTGGGGGAGCCCGGGTGTAAGGGCGACCCGATAATCAGGTCAGACACCCCACCCAGTGCCCCAATCGCTGCCCCTGCTCCCGCAAGCACCGGCGCAAATGCAAGTGGCAAAGTGCGAAGCCGGGCACCTTCAACCCACTGACCTAACGTGGCCATGACCTACCTCCTCAAAAACTTTTCTAGTTTACCCGCCCGGCTGCAAGTGCTTGGGCCAGGTCGCGGGCCGCTCTGCGGTCCGGTTTGCCGATCCCTTTCAGTGGAATCCGGTCAACCAACCATGTGCGGTGAGGAAGCTCGGCTGGTTCCAGCTCCGTGCCCGCTAGCAGGGACTTCACACGCGCACTCAACTGGGTGTGCGACAGTTGTGCGAACGCACTCGACGAACCGGCCACCAGCAGGACGGCCCGCTCACCAAACTCGGGGTCGGGCAGTGAGGTGAGGACCACCTCGGCGACCCCCAGCGGCTCCAGTTCCCGCAGGGCCACATTTTCTACCCGCAAGGGCGACACATTGACGCCCCCGGAAATAAACACGTCGTCAGCCCGGCCCATGATGCTCAAAACACCGTCGGTGATAGACCCCAGGTCCGAGGTGAGGAAGGTATCGCCGTAAAACCCGCTGGGTGCTCCCTGGGGAACAGCGTCGGCCGGGTGGTCGATGGGCGTGATTGCGAAGCTGCTATCAGTTCCACCGCCACAGCCCGCCCCACTCTGGCCGGGGCCGCGTTGCTCAATCCGCACATACCCGTTAGCTAAAACGGGCCCAGAAATCATCACGCGCGACTGGGCATCGAGCCGCACGGTCACCGCGTCGAATGGCACTCCGTCATACACGCATCCGCCGCCGGTTTCACTCATGCCGTAGGTACGCACGATGTTAAGTCCAGCGTCGTGTGCGCGCTCAAGCAGTGCTGGCGAAATCGCGGCACCACCTAAGAGGATCGTGGCGAACCGGCGAGCGACTTCGGTGGCCCGCGGCGATTGCAAAATTCGCACCAGCTGGGTGGGCACCAGCGACACGTACAGGGGGAGGTCACCCGTGAGCTTCTGGGCGGCCTGGGTGAACGAGTCAGCTGAGAACGCGCCCGTGTGTACGACCGGTTCGGTGCCCGCCTGCAGGGATCGGAGGATCACCTGCGCGCCGGCAATGTGGGTGTGGGGGAGTGCCAAGAGCCACTGGCCGGGGCCGTGGAGGAACCGTTCGGTGGAACGCGCCGAGGTGGTCAGCGCTGACGCTGAGAGCGCAACTGCCTTGGGTGATCCCGTCGAGCCCGAGGTGTGTACGACCAGCGCTGGTCCGGGCGTTGCGCCCGAGGCGGGGGCGGTCGCCGGGTGAGCGACTGGGGTGAGTTCGGTGACGGGGCCACCTGGCAGCACGAGTGTGTGCGTGCCGTCCAGGGCCCCTGCGAACAGGCGGAGGACAGATGAAAGGTCGGAAGAACTCACTGGTTCAGTGGAGCCTCAGTAATACCACGGGAATGGGGACCAGTCGGGGTCGCGCTTTTCCAAGAAAGCGTCGCGACCTTCAACGGCTTCGTCAGTCATGTAGCCCAAACGCGTGGCCTCACCTGCGAACACCTGCTGCCCAATCAGCCCGTCGTCAACCAGGTTGAACGCGAACTTGAGCATGCGTTGCGCGTTGGGGGATTTGCCCATGATTTCGCGTGCCATGTGCAGGGCTGCGTCTTCAAGCTCAGCGTGGGGCACCACTTCGTTCACCGCGCCCATGTCGTACATGTCTTGAGCAGAGTAGGTGCGGCCCAGGAAGAAGATCTCGCGGGCGCGTTTTTGTCCCACCATCTTGGCCAGGTACGCGGATCCGTAACCGGCGTCGTAGGATCCCACGTCGGCGTCGGTCTGCTTGAACTTTGCGTGTTCTTCGCTGGCGATGGTCATATCGCACACCACGTGCAGGCTGTGCCCGCCACCGGCAGCCCAGCCAGGAACCACGGCGATCACCACTTTGGGCATGGTGCGAATCAAGCGTTGAACCTCAAGAATGTGAAGCCTGCCCGCACGGGCTGGGTCGACTGTTTCAGCGGTTTCCCCACCCGCGTATTGGTAGCCGGAACGACCTCGGATTCGTTGGTCCCCTCCGGAACAGAACGCCCATCCACCGTCTTTGGGGCTGGGACCGTTACCGGTGAGCAGAACGCATCCCACGTCGGGTGTTTGACGTGCGTGGTCAAGTGCTCGGTACAGTTCGTCGACCGTGTGCGGGCGGAAAGCGTTGCGCACGTGCGGCCGGTCAAATGCGATGCGCACGCACCCAAAGTCCGAACCGTCGGGGTTGATGGCCCGGTGGTAGGTGATGTCGGTGAAGTCGAATCCCTGAACCTCACGCCACTTGGTGGGGTCGAAAATGTCTGAAACAGTCATGAAGCCAGCATAGTGGCTACAGTTTTGTGCATGGACGCACGCGATCTTCCACATGAACCCCGCGAAATGTTCAGCGAAATGCACGTGGTGACCCTTCCCATGGTCACGCGTTTCCGCGGGATCACTGAGCGGGAACTCATGGTGGTGAAGGGGCCAGCCGGGTGGGCGGAGTTTTCACCATTTGTGGAGTATCGCGTGGATGAGGCGTCGCAATGGCTGCGTGCCACGGTCGAAGCAGCCACAACTGAGTTTCCCACGCCTGTCCGCGACACGGTGCGCATCAACGCGACAGTGCCGGCGTGCCCCGCACATGAGGTCGGCGGGATTCTGGGAAGGTTTCCCGGCGCCGAGGTCGTCAAAGTGAAGATCGCCGCCCGCGGTCTTGACAGTGTTGGGGAGGACCTGGAGCGGGTGAGTGCCGTATTGAGGCTCAGTTCCGCGCGGATCAGGTTGGACGCCAACGGGGCATATTCCGTTTCAGAAGCCGTGAATGCCATACGAAGGTTTACTGACGTGCCCGGGTTTGTTGAACGAGTGGAGTACATCGAACAGCCGTGCGCACGTGTAGAGGACCTAGTGGCTGTACGTGAACAGGTGGAAGGCGTGCGGATTGCTGCCGATGAGTCGATTCGTAAAGCCCAAGATCCGTTGCGGGTCGCGCGGTTGGAGGCCGCCGATCACATCGTTGTCAAGGTGCAGCCGTTGGGTGGCGTGCGAGCCGCTATCCGCGTTGTTGAGCAGTGCGGGTTGTCGGCCACAGTGTCGTCCGCTCTTGAGTCCTCGGTGGGGCTCAGTGCTGGGGTAGCGCTGGCAGCCAGCCTCGAGGACGAATCGGCTGCAGGTTTGGGCACAGCGGCGCTGTTGTCCGCCGATGTGGTGACGAATCCGTTGCGCGCTCGCGAAGGCGTGTTGCCGGTTGGGCGGGTGGAACCGTCACAGTTGTTGTTGGAAAAGTATCGTGCCCAGCCCGCGCGTACCGAATGGTGGGTTCGGCGATTGCGCGCGTGCTGGGCACGGTTGCGTGAGGGGCGTGAGGACTAGCCCAGTTTTTCGAGAATGGTCTGAACTTCTTTCGACAGTTCAGCGTCGTCAGAGGTGCCGCCGGTAGCCCCTGCACCGACCGTAGTACCACTGACGAGCACGTTACCCTTGCGGGTGGTGACCGTAGAGATAGGGCCAGTGCCCAAGTCTTTGACTTCCATGCTCGTGACCAGAGCCTCGTCGGCGCCGTCTACTGAGCTGTCCTTTGTCTTCGTTGTAACAGTGAGCTTTTGGCCTCCTACGCTCATCGTGATGGTGGAGCACTTGCTCATGCCGGTTTTGGAGTTTGCCAGTTCTTTTTTGGCCTCATCTTCAGAGCCATAAACAACTCCTGAGGCTGCTGCATCCTGACCTTTAGTTCCCACAATCGTTTTGTCGGAAGTTGTTTGGTCGATGCGCTGAACTTGGCTCAAGAGAATGTCTTTACATTCTGCAGGTTTAATCTCTGCCTTCTCCATATCCATGGTTGGTGGCTGCGCGTTTGCCTGGACTTCATAACCCGCGTCCTTGAAGGCCTGTTCGAGCTGTTCTTTGGTGTAAGCACTGTTTTGTGCTTGATCGTCACCCGAGTCCTGGCCCTGTTCTTGTCCTTGGTCGTTGCCCTCTTGAGGGGCGCCGGGCTCACCGGTTGAGCAGGCCGCCAGGGTGAGGGATGCGCCGATTGCGACTGTTGCAAAAACGGTTCGAATGGTTTTCATGTTGTACCTCCGCGAAAAACGATAGCAATGGGCAGAGACCCGCGGCACATTATTCATGCGAAATCGGTGCGATGTTTCAGGGTTGCAACATGCGCTGTTCGCGCTTTACCGAAGGTTTGAGCATCCCGTGGGTGCGTGCGAGAACCAGCATGAGCACCCCAGCGGAAAGTGCGATGACGATGGTGATGACGGACGCTTCAACACCCATGTCTCCACCGGTGAGCCACACGGGTCCTTCCCACGTTGCGTTGAGGAGCCCCGCGGTGTCACCGGTGCCAGAAACATCAGAGCTGAAGATGCCAGCTTGCGCGAAGTTCCAGCCCGTGTGAATGCCGATCGCAAGCCACAGGCGACGCGTGAGGAAGTATGCGGCGCCCAACAGAACGCCTGCCTCGAGGGCGATTGCGCATGCTCCAAACAGCGAAGCCTCGGGGTTGGTGATGTGGGCAAGCCCAAAGGTCAGCGAGGTCACGAGCAAGGCCGGGAGCCAGCCCCACCATGCGTCTAGAATGCGCAGTCCGAAACCTCGGAACAGGACCTCTTCCATAAAGCCCGGGCCAAGTCCCATCGCGACAGCAACGAGCAGCGCGGGCAGCAGTGTATCGCCCATATGGAAGCCGGTCACCGAATATCCGCCCAGGATCCAGATCACTGCAACGGCCAGGGCGATGAGAACGATCCCCGTTCCCACTCCCAGAATGAACTCCAGGAACTTACGTTTACCCTTCATGCCGTTGCCCGGAGTGCCACCTACTTTGCTCACGATGAACAGGTATCCACCCACCGAAAACGCTATTCCGAACGCCACTCCCACGCATAGAAGAACAGTGGGAAGAAGTTCGGGCGTCCGTCCGCTGAAACCAATCATGTTGGGAATCTCTTCAGGCTGTCCCACGACGGTCGCATAGACCGCGACCGGGATGACCATCAGGGTCTGTGAAATAAAGAACAGCACGATCCCCAGTAGCAGTTGCACACCGCGCCGTTTGTCGTTTCTGTGTACCGCAGGTGCAAGTGGCGCAGCAGCGGACGCGTACGGGGAGGGAGGGTAGTTCATGTTTCAAGTCTAGCGAAGCGTGATTGAATCGAGACGTGAACAACTCCACCGCTACCGCCCGTGAAATTGCACGTGACTGCGTGCGAGCTGGGATGAAACACGTTGTCGTGTGTCCCGGTTCTAGGTCCGCGCCGCTCACGTACGCTTTCGCGGAGCTGGACCGGCAGGGCATCATCACGGCCCACGTGCGGATTGACGAACGTGCGGCTGGATTCCTCGCTTTGGGGATTGCTAAGGGGCTGCGAGCGCAGCAGGTTCCGGGGCCTGTTGGGGTGGTCACCACCTCGGGAACGGCGGTGCTCAACCTGGGACCCGCCATCGCCGAGGCCGCCTACAGTCATGTGCCCGTCGTCGCCTTGACTGCGGACCGACCGGCGCGACTGCGGGCAACGGGAGCTAACCAGACGTTGGATGACCAGTCGCGTGCTTTGCCCGAGGCGGTAGCCGCCTACGATGTTCCGGCAGGTGAGCCTGCCCCGGTGGCAGAAGCCTTGGCGGTGGCAATGGGTGAAACGGGTCTGCCTGGGCCGGTGCAGTTGAACGTGCAGTTCGATGTTCCTCTGGTGCCAGAAGCATCAGACTTCCCGTGGGAGGTGCCCCAAGAGAGCGCCAGAGCCATCCACGTCCACCCAAGTGAGCAGGACATTCAGGCGCTCGCAGATGCCCTGGGCGCGCTGAAAAAGCCGGGAACCGTCGCGGTGGTGGGTGACTGTTCAGGTTTCGACGTTCCTCACGGGGTGGTGCGGGGCATGCTGGCGGGAGTTCCGGTGTTTGCTGAGCCCACCTCGGCGCTCAATGGCATGTCCGTTCCCGTGCCACACCGGGTGCTGGACGCGCGAGGTTGGGACGACGTGACCACCGTGGTTCAGTACGGAAAGGTCACACTGTTCAGGCCCACCGCCAAGCTGCTGGCCCAGCGTCCGGTTTTCACGATTCCGCTGAATGTCGAATGGTGGCCAGAGGAAGCGCTTGAGAGGGCGCGGTCCTTGAGCGCGGAACGTTCGGGCGCAGGCGCAGGTGGCGACGGGGAAGCTGAGTACGCACCGCGCGTGGAGTTCGCGGGAAACTGGCCGGCAGAACTCAGCGTGGCAGAAAGCATCATGTCAACGATTGCGGCCGGGAGTTCCCACATGCTGGTGGGAAGCTCGAACGCTGTGCGCTACCTAGCGAACGTTCCCCCAACCGGCTGTTACATTCACGCATCCCGGGGACTGGCCGGGATCGACGGACTCATTTCGACCGGGATCGGCATCGCAATAGCAGGGCAGGGCCAGCGCTACGGCTACAGCGACCCCCTGGCAATCGTGATCGGAGACGTGACTGCGCTACACGATATTGGCGGGCTTCTGCTGGAAACGGGCGAGAACCTGCCACCGGTACAGATCTTCATCCTCAACGACGACGGCGGATCCATCTTCGCTGGCCTGGAACACAGCCAAGATCACCTCGCCCCATACTTCGACAGGTTCTTCGCCACTCACCACGGCCGGAGCTTCGACCACCTGGCCACCGGCTACGGCTGGCCCTACAGGTGCATCAACACCATGAGTGACCTGCAGGTTGCCGTCGACGGCAAGCAGCCCGGGGTGTATGAAGTCGTGCTTTCAGTGGGGCAGTTTGCTCACACCTGATCAATAAGGTGGGCCACACCTAACGCGGTCATCATGGGGGTGAGTTTGGCGCGGGTTTCGGCAAGTTCAGAAGCTGGGTCGGAATCCGGCATGATCCCGCAACCTGCCCACAGTCGGATCCTGTTGCGGCTTTCTAGCTGACCGCACCGCAACGCGATACCCAACTGCCCATCCCCGTTGCCATCGATCCATCCGACGGGACCTGCATAACGACCTCGGTCCGCTTTTTCCACATGCGCGATGTGCTCCCACGCCGCCTCCCGAGGCACCCCGCCCACCGCGGCAGTGGGGTGAACGGTCTGCGCAACGTCCAGCAACGTGTGACCAGGCTTGACCACCCCGTGGGCATCGGATGCCAAGTGGATGACGTTCGACAGGGCCAGCAGGTGCGGTTCAGGGTCCACCTCGAGCTCAGAACACAAAGGCTTAAGCGTCTGGGCCAGCGAGTCGATCGCGTAACGGTGTTCGGCCGTGTCCTTGGCTCCACCCAACTGGGCGCGGGCGGCGGCGAGCTCCGACCTCGGGTCATGTGCCACCCGGTACGTGCCGGCCAGCACCCGGGACTCAACCCGGTCACCTGAACGAGAGATGAGGAGTTCCGGGGTCGCGCCCACCATGCCGGCAACGCAGAACGTCCACGTGGACGGGTAGGCGCGGTTCAACGCACCCACCAGGGCACGCACGTCAATGTCGTTGCTGGTTTCGACCACGGCGTCCCGGGCGACCACGATCTTGCTGGCGCGTCCTGACTGCATGATCTCGATGGCCTGGTTGACGGCGCGCGTGTAGCGCTCGCCAGACACGTGCCCGTCGTGTACCCGCGGATCCCGAGGTGCTTGCAGGGCCGCGTCGCGAAGTTTGAGTTCCGTGTGGGGAGTGCCGGTGACGTTGACGGCGGTGAGCCACACACGCCCGTCGCGCCTTCCCATAATGAACTGGGGGATGTCGATGACGGATTCGGCGTGGGAGTCCTCAGCAAACGCGATCGTGGTGAAACCCACGAGTCCGGAACCCGGCAGGCGAACCGGGTTGTCGACCGTGGCGTTGTGAGAAATTGAACGCCACACGGTGGACAGGTCCGAAAACCGGTTGGCACCTCGGGCGCGGATCCGCACAGCGCGACCGAAACCCACCAACCCACTGTTGCCACGCACCCAGCAGGCCAGAGTGTCCGTGGGCAACTGGGTGAGAAACTCCATGCTGGTTGCCGGGATGCCAGCCACGAACGGGGCGGGTGCTTCTGGGGTGACACCGTCGACAAACCACGACCGGACAGACAGGGCGGGTACCGGGTCACCGGGTCGCACTGTCTGGGTTTCTGCGTGTATCTCACCGTTCACGTCCTTCATGGTATCGGGAAGGAATTTCGCTAAGCCACGTCAGACCTGCGAAGATAAAGGAATGAGCCGCGCCCACTTAGACAAGAAGAAATCGGATGTCGCATCCATGTTCGACGCCGTTGCCCAACGCTACGACCTCACGAACGATGCAATGACGTTTGGTTTGTCTCGGTGGTGGCGCGTGGAAAACACGCGGTCAGTGAACCCTCAACCAGGTGAAAAGATCCTCGACTTGGCGGCCGGCACGGGGTCTAGCTCCGTTCCGTATGCCCAAGCTGGCGCGCACGTCATTGCCGGCGATATTTCTGAAGGCATGTTGGAGGTGGGGCGCAAACGCCACCCGGACATTGAGTTTGTGTATGCGGATGCGCTGGACCTGCCGTTTGATGACAACGAATTCGACGCCGTGACCATCACGTATGGGTTCCGTAACGTGCAGGATCCGGCGCGTGCGTTGGCCCAGATGTTGAGGGTGCTCAAACCGGGTGGGCGGCTGGTCATCACGGAGTTTTCAACGCCCACGTTTGCACCGTTTTCCAAGTTTTATAAGCAGTACATCATGCGGGCGCTTCCCGCGGTGGCCAAGATCGTGTCCTCCAACCCGGAGGCGTACGTGTATTTGGCGGAGTCGATCCGCGAGTGGCCCGCGCAGTTGGACCTGTCGTACATGATTCGCGACGCGGGCTTTGACCAGGTTAAATACCGCAACCTCACGGGTGGGATCGTTGCGATCCACCACGCTGTTAAACCGGGAGCTATTCAACCGGGAGGTCAGTCGTAAGTGGCTGACTTTGACGTCATTGTTGTAGGTGCCGGCCCGGGTGGTTCAGCGGCCGCGGCGCATATGGCCCGAGGCGGGTTGCGTGTGGCGTTGGTCGAAAAGGCCGGTTTCCCGCGCGACAAGATTTGCGGTGACGCGCTCACTCCACGGGCGGTGCGTGAGCTGGGGTACCTAGGTTTTGAGAACCCCGGGTGGCACGAGAATCGCGGCCTGCGCCTGTTTGGTGGCGGGCACCGGGTGGAACTCGAATGGCCCCGCGTGTCCGGCATGCCCAACTATGGGCTCACCGCACCTCGCGTTGTTTTTGATGAAGCTTTGGCCCGTCACGCGCAAACTAGTGGCGCTCACCTTTTTGAGAACACGCAGGTGACAGAGGCGTTCTTTGAAGACGGTTGGGTTGCTGGCGTGCATGCGGAAGTGACTGATGGCCGAGGTCGTCGAACGGGGGAGCGGGTGACGTTCCGGGCGCCGTTGGTGATCGCGGCGGACGGGGTGTCGTCCAGAACCGCGGTCAAAATGGGTATCCGCAAGCGAGATGACCGGCCCATGGGGGTTGCGGTGCGGACGTACTTTGAGTCGCCGCGTCACGATGACGATTTCATTGAATCGTGGCTCGAACTGCGAGCAGACACTGGAAGTGGGGGCAGCGGTGAACCGTTGCCCGGTTATGGGTGGCTGTTTCCCCTGGGTGACGGCACGATCAACGTGGGACTTGGGATGCTGAATACGTCCCCCGATTTCCGCAATGTGGACTACAAAAAGACGCTGTATCAATGGGTGGGGTCCGTGGGGCAACGCTGGGGCATCGACCCGGACGCGGCGCTCACGGACGCTAAGAGTGCGGCCTTGCCCATGGCGTTTAACCGCACGCCGCACTTTAAAGACGGAGTCATGCTGGTGGGTGATGCCGCGGGCATGGTGAACAC
>CABTZC010000003.1 GCA_902489185.1 uncultured Brevibacterium sp.
CTGATTCGCCAGCCGCGTCGACGTACACATCAGTGCCTTCAGCGTCTGCGGTGTTCTCACGGTCGCCTGTGCTGCCGGTGAATGCCTCATCGCGATCCATGATGCGTGCGGTCTGATGAGGGTCGGTCTCTGACACATCGCCGGGTCCCTGTGGATGTTCTTCGGACCATTCGTCGACGTTTGGAAGTTTATCGGCAGCAATCGGGAAGGTGCTTGCACGGCGCATTTGGATGCGGTCGGCATAGCGTTCGGGGTGGGCGGTGTTGACTCCGGCGGCAGCTCCGTGCATTCCCGGTCGTGTGAGCCCAATGCGTTCCAACGCGACAGCGAGCTGGGCCGGTGAAGCACCGGGGGAGTGGTCCGATTTTGCGTCGCCCTCAGTCTCAGGTGCCACGATAGTTTGCGGGTCATGGTCACGGACCGAAAACAGTTCATCTTCTGTGCGGGATGACTGATCAACTGTGGTGAGTAGCCGGGTATCCCACGGTTCGAGGAAACGAACAACTTCACTGGGGGAGCGGGGGCCTGGATCCTGTTCACCCATGACGCCGGAAGCGAACTCTTCGATCGATTCAGGGACCGTGTCAACAAAGTGGCTTACGGGCAAGATTCTGTTGTTTTTGCGTCCCGAGGCGTCAAGTCCCGCCCGTGATTCGTCGCCCGGCCATTTTCCAGTGAGGCACGCGTAGAGAATCGCGACAAGTGCGCGGGCGTCCGTTCGACTGAGTTCGGATTGGGTCATGCGGTCGGTGCCCAGTTTGAGAGGTTCCTGGGCCACGGCGGCATCGAGCGAGATTCCACGAACAACAACGTCACCTTCAGAGGTGATGGCAACAGATTCGGGCCCTAAAACTCCGTGGTGGAGACCTCGGGAGGCCGCGTGGGTTAAAACCGTGGCAAGTTCGCCCACGACAGCGGTTGCAACGGGTGTGTCTAACGGTCCGTTGGAAAGCACTCGGGCAAGCGATGTTCCGCCCGTGCGTTCGACAACTACATAGTCGAAATCATTCCACGTGCCAGCGTCTTCAATGGCTGGAACACGAGGGTCGGTAAGCATTGCGCTTCGACCCGCTCTCTCCAACAGAGGCCCGGAATATTCGGTGGGGGAAACGTAGACGATACGCGGAACTTCCAAAATGGCGTCGAGCGCCAAGAGGATTGAGCCGCGTTCCGGGAAATCCACAAGCCAGGGACGTAGGATTTCGGACACGACGTACCGGTCCGCGATAGCTGTGCCTCGTTGAATCTTTGGCAGTTTCCTCACCTCCTGCTCATGTCATCTTAACGGACTGCGAACGCCTAGTGCCCATCACTAAGCTGAACTCGGCAAACAGTAGAAAGCCTTCACGTGGGGCCGTTCTTACCGGCCCAATTTGGTGCGAACAGCTGCGACGAGAGAACGCATTTCTGGGACCCGGATCAGCCATGCGGCGAGCATAAAAATGGCTAACATGACGCATCCAATCACCGCACACACGATAAAAGCGCGTGCACGGCCAGCCCACATAGAGTCGGGAAGGAACCACATCAAAGCGAACCCAACCGCACCGCTCATCACGCCAGCTAATCCAAACCGAAGGTGAGCAAACACCGTGGATGCTATCGGAAGTGACGGCAGACGTTTGCGTAAGCACCACACGGCCAAAGCCAGGGCGAAAATGTAGCCCACCGACATAGAAGCACCAATTCCAGCGACGATGTACTGCTTAGGAAGAAACGCAGAAGCTATCACGCCAGTCGACTGAACAATGATCTGGGGAACCTGGATCCAAAACGGTGTCCGGGCGTCCTCGTACGCATAGAAAACACGCTGCGTCAGGTACATTCCGCTAAACGGAATAAGCCCAATAATCATGGTGATAACAATGAGTCCCACCGCTTGCGCCTGTGTCTGATTGGCACCTGCCATGACCATCGACATGGGAGCAGCCAACACAATAAAGGCCACGGTAAAGAATGTGTTGACGAACCCAACGACCCGTACACCCTGTGTATATGTCTCAACCAACTTCTGGTCGTTGTGGTCAGCTGCCGACTGTGACAAGTCAGTAAACAGTGCGGTTGAAAGGGACACGGCGACCAGTGAGTGCGGAAGCATGAACGTGATGTACGCGGCCGTATACGCCGCCAAGGAGGGGGTCACCTCGGCTCCGGTGGAGGATGCCGTAGACGCAACCTGCGAGGTCACAATAAAGCCCAACTGACCCACAAGGACAGCGGCGAACGTCCACCCGGCCACCTTGCCAGCGGTACCCAAACCCACACCTCGGAACCCGAAAGTTGGAGTGTATTTAAAGCCGATTCGTTTTAGCGGCCAAATAAGAATGAGTGCTTGGGCCACAACGCCCAGGGTTCCAGTTCCGGCGATCACCCAAATTTTGGTGGCGTCCCACGTTCCTACAGCGTGTTGCCCCAAGTCACCAGGGCCAAACAAGAAAATAAACAATCCCAGACCAGCAATGGAAACCAGGTTGTTCAGAACGGGCGCCCACATGTACGGCCCAAAATTTTCCTTCGCGTTGAGCACCTGACCCAACATGGTGTACAGCCCAAAGAAGAAAATTTTGGGAAGAGAAATATAGGCAAAGGCAACCGCTAGCGCGATCTTGTCGGCGTCCCACGTGGGGCTGGCGTAAATGCGCACCAGAATCGGAGCAGCCAAAGTCGCGATTGCGGTAAAGCCAGCCAGAAGCAGAATCGACAAGGTGAGCAGGCGGTTGATGTAATCGGCGCCACCGTCAGCCTGCTTCGACGCGCGCACAATTTGTGGCACCAATACCGCGTTGAGAATACCGCCAGCCAGCAGCATATACAGGTTGTTAGGTACCTTATTGGCCACGTCGAAAGCATCAGCCGCACCACCAATAGCCAAACCGATTGCGGCAGTGAGAAGAACCGTCTTGACCAGACCCAGAACGCGTGAAACCAGCGTACCCGCGGTCATGAGCGCTGAGGATTTCGCAAGCGATGACATCGATGCCACGGACTGCCCTTTCGACGTACAGGAAAACTAAAACTACTGTTCGGCGCGGGCCAGAGCAGCTTCGAGCTGACTCTTTGGAATCTTCGGTCGACCGCGACGCACAGAGAAGAACAATGCAACCACAAAAACGATCGTCAGCGAAATACCAATCGCTGCGATACCGATATTTTCCCAGTCAACTCGCACCTGGACCTGTAAGGGCGAAGATTTGCGCACGGTATAACCGTCGGTCGCGACGATATGAATTGTGGTGTCAAGGTTCGCATTCGCCAGACCCGTGACTGGAACTTCGACGCGCGCTCGCTGCCCGGACGGAATTTCGACCAGGGGAGAGTTCTCCACTTTCAATTGGGGTGATTCGGAACTGATACGCACGCGCATCCGGGCTGCGTGCCGTGTGGTGTTGTGAATCGTAACGGGGATCGTGGTTTCTTCACCCGTGACCAAAAGAACGTTTGACCCGCGTTCAATGCTGAGTCCTGACATGATGGAACGTGCCGACTGTGCGTAGTTTTTGGCACATGTTTTTGCGCTGGGTTGGGTTCGCCACGCAATCGATGTACACGTCAGTGCTGAACGGTTGAACTCTTGTCGCACGTCTTCGCGATGCACAAAAACCGAAGAAAAGTCGTGCAGTTGAGACCCGGGTTCTTTTAATTTGTTGAGCCCCGTATTGATGTTGGGAGGCACAGTGCCGTCCTCTAATGGAAGGCGGGCACCGGGTTCTGCTTTCAGGGTGTTATTGAACGTTTGCGACTTCACCCACGGCATTGACGACAGCGCGCGAACCTGGTCGGTCCACGTTTTCTGGGCGCCACCTCGGGGGAGTGCCAGGACTACAGATCGCTGGTCAAAAGGACGTTCGTTAGTGATGAGGGCGCTCTTAGCTGCGAGTTCCGCAACGCGGGTGGCGTGGGTGGTTCCAGAGGTGACAAAGGTTTCTTCCAGACTCGCCGAGGTGGCAATGGTCGTCATGTCTGGCGAGCGGTCGCGTGGGATGGTGGTCAGTGGGGCGGTGGTGTTGTTGTGTTTCCACAGGTGTTGGACCGCGTTGACGGAGCCGCCGTCGCTGGTGGGGAGTTGGGTGTCGCTGAGCATGACGTTGGTGACGCCGTCGTTGGCGAACTGTGCCAGACTTTGCAGGCTTGCACTTCCTGCTCCTACCCATGCCCAAGAGTCGAGGGCGTGTGGGAAGCGTTCCTTGACAATCGCGCGTGAGCGCAGGGCTTCTTTCTGGAAGTTGTTGAGCCCTTGTTGTTGTAGGCCAACGAGATCGGCGTCGGCCCAGGGGAGTGCCACTACGTTTGAGGATTCGGCTTCCTTTTTGAGCTGGTTCCACCAGGAAGAAATGCTGTGGGGTGGCTCCGTGGGGTCTTGTGGTTGTGCCGTTTGTTCCTGTTGTTCAACTGGTGGGGGGTCAAGTACCCGATCGATTGATTCGACCACCCGCGGGTCGATTGCCAGCGTGACGTCCGGGTAGGCCCGCGCGACGTCGAGCGCGGTTGTGAGCGGGCCGCCATCTGTTGCGCGTGCGAGTTCCTCTTGGCTGATGAGCCCGTCCTCGCTGTAGCCGGTCAGGGTAATGGGAACCACCATGTTGATGCGGGTGGGGTCGATTTTTGGGTGTGGGTACCACGTGGTGAATGTGGTTTGCGGCTTGGCAACCGTGTCGTTTTTTGTGTCGCCACTTAATGTGACTTCCAGGCCACGGACACCCCATGTAGTGAGGGGGTTTCCTTTACGCAATCCCATCTGTTCGGGCTTGAGCTTGAACGAAAATGAGGTGGTGGTGCCAGCGCGTAGGGTTTTGGGTAGTTTTTCTGCGGTGGCTAGGTGGCGGGTGCCTGTGGATTGTCGTTCTTTCCAGGCGCGTGCTGAGTCAACGCCGGGGAGTGAGTTGCGGGTCATGCGCAGGCTGAGTTGTGGGTTCTTGATGTCAGCCGTAGTTTCGATTTTCCCGGCTAGTTTAAAGGTGCCGTTTTCGTCCATCCAGGGGGTGACGTCAGTGATGTGGATGGTCGCCGAGGTGTCAGCAGCTTCTGTGCTGACAGTGGGGCTTGGGGTGGGGTCGTTGGGTTGCGCTATTGCCCCGGTGGACGGCGTGACGATGAGCAGCAGGGCTAGGAGCAGTGAGCCTAGAGTGGTCAGGATTTTCATGACAGGTCGAAGCGCGGGAGAGTGTGGCGGGCTGCGATGACGATGCGCCGTTCATTTGCGAATGACAGACGTTGGGGGAGTTCTTCGAATGGAACCCATGCGGCGGCAACAGCTTCGTGGTCGGGGTCGTTCTCAATGGTGAGTTCGCCACCGATTGCGCGGAGCAAAAAGTGGTGGACGACTTTGTGTACGCGGAAACCGGCTGCGGAAAACCAGTAGTCCACACTGCCTAGTGGTGCTAAGACTTTGCCCACGATCCCGGTTTCTTCTGCGACTTCGCGCATTGCTGCTTGGGCGGGTGTTTCTTCACCTTCTAAGTGTCCCTTAGGTAGGCACCATTCGAGGCGACCGGCACGGTTAATTCGGGCAATAACTGCGACTTCGAGTGCGGGTGAGTTGAGGTTGACCACGATTCCACCAGCGGAGGTTTCCTCCACTGTGCGGGATAGGGCCGGGAATCGGCCCGGTCGTGGAAGTGGTCTACTCATACTTCCACCCTACGTTGCTAGTTTGAAGATTCCCTAGACGTGTAATCTTTCATGGGAACGCAGGAAGAAAGGAACCTCGTGTTTGCTGCGGAAGCGCATGTCCGACTCATGGATGTACTTGACTCATTGGACCCGATTGTGGGCGAGCTTGGGAACCGTTTTGATCAGGCTGGTTTTGAGCTTGCCTTGGTGGGTGGTTCGGTACGTGATGCGCTGCTGGGCCGGGAGATCCCGGATCTGGATTTCACTACTGATGCTCGGCCCGATGACATTGAGAAGATCATTGCACCGTGGGCCGATACGTATTGGGATATTGGCCGGAAGTTCGGCACGATCGGCATGATGAAGCGGGGTTATCAAGTAGAGATCACCACGTATCGTGCTGATTCGTACGATCCGCAGTCGCGCAAACCTACTGTGGCTTTTGGCGACAATTTGGATGACGATCTGGTTCGCAGAGATTTTACGATTGGGGCCATGGCGGTGCGTCTGCCAAGCCGCACTTTTGTGGATCCGTATAACGGGTTGGGTGCGTTGGAGAAGCGCATCATCATCACCCCGGGGAGTGCCACGACAAGTTTTACTGATGACCCGTTGCGCATGATGCGGGCGGCTCGGTTTGTTTCGCAGTTGGGTTTTTCTTTGGCGCCCGAGGTGCGTGCGGCGATGTCGGATATGGCAGATCGCATTTCGATCGTGTCGGCTGAGCGGGTGCGCGATGAGTTGACCAAACTTATTGTGGGTGCGCAGCCGTGGGCGGGGATCGACGCGCTTGTGAATACGGGTTTGGCTGACCAGATTCTTCCCGAGGTGTCAGGTTTGCGTTTGGAGCGCGACGAGCATCACCGTCACAAGGACGTGTATCAGCACAGTCTTACGGTGTTGCGTCAGGCTGTTGAGCTTGAAGGGGAATACGCGAAGCGAGCACTTCTCAACGCTGAAGGTGAAGCGGGGGATTCGGTCGCTGAGCAGGCGCAGGATACTGCTAAGAAAGTCACGGTGGACCCGGGGTTCACTGCCCCTGACTTTATTGTTCGTTTTGCGGCGCTGATGCATGACGTGGGGAAGCCGGCTACTCGTAGGTTTGCGCCTGGGGGAGCGGTGACGTTCTACCATCACGATGTGGTGGGTGCTAAGCTCACCCGTTCGCGCATGAAGGCTTTGAATTTCGACAAGGAAACCATCTCTAAGGTTGCGCGTCTGGTTGAGCTTCACTTGCGCTTTTATGGTTACGGTGATGCGGGGTGGACTGATTCGGCTGTGCGTCGTTATGTCACCGATGCAGGTGATCTGCTCACTCGGTTGCATATTCTTACCCGGTCTGATGTTACGACTCGTAACCGCAGGAAGGCCGAGCGTCTAGCTTTTGCCTATGACGATCTTGAGCAGCGCATTGAAGCGTTGGCGAAAAAAGAAGCGATCAGTGCGATTCGTCCGGATCTCAACGGTCAGCAGATTATGGAGATTCTTCACATCAACCCTGGGCCAGTGGTGGGTCGTGCATATAAGCACATGCTCGAAATCCGTATGGAGCATGGTCCGCTGTCGTATGACGAAGCTCGACTTCAGCTTCTCAAGTGGTGGGAAACTGCAGAATCCGGCTTACACACGGAACAAAACCCGTAATGTATATTGTGCGTTACAGCACATTCATCATAGGAGAGCCGGATGAACCCACAAACAGAGCAGTTTCGTGAGGCACGTGACCTGCTGATCAACCTTCGTGAAAACTACGACGCCGCGTGTGAGCAGTTCAGCTGGCCACGCTTTGACACCTTCAACTTTGCTCTGGATTGGTTTGACCAGATCGCTGACGGTAATGACAACCCCGCTTTGTGGATCGTTGAAGAAGACGGGACAGAGGGAAAGTGGAGCTACCAAGAGCTTTCTGAACGATCCAATAAACTAGCCAACTACCTGCGGAGCTGCGGGGTCAAGCGTGGCGATCACATCATGGTGATGCTCACCAACCAGGTGGAGCTGTGGGAAACCATGCTTGCCGGTATCAAGTTGGGCGCCGTCATCATGCCCACAACCACACAGCTGGGACCCATTGACCTCTCTGACCGCGCAGAACGCGGTGAGGCACAGTTTGTGGTCGCCAACGAACAAGACTGCGCAAAGTTCGACGAAGTTGAACACCCGCTCGTCCGTATTGTTGTAGGCGGCGAACCTGCTCGCGAAGGCGACTTTGCATATGCCAACTACGTGGACGCGCCTTCCCAATTCGACCCCCAGGGACAGAGCAAGGCCGACGACCTGATGCTGCTGTACTTCACCTCGGGAACCACCTCGAAGGCCAAAATGGTTGCGCACACTCACGTGTCCTACCCGGTTGGTCACCTCTCCACCATGTACTGGATGGGACTGGAACCGGGCGACGTGCACCTCAACGTGGCCTCCCCAGGATGGGCCAAGCACGCATGGAGCAACATCTTCACCCCATGGATCGCAGAAGCCTGTGTCTTCCTCTACAACTACTCGCGCTTTGACGCATCCAAACTCATGAGTGTCATGGAGCGGGTGGGAGTGACGTCATTTTGCGCACCACCCACCGTGTGGCGCATGCTCATCCAGGCTGATTTGCGTGAACTCAAGACGCCACCCACTAAGGCGCTGGGTGCCGGTGAACCGCTTAACCCAGAAGTTATTCAGCGCGTTCAAGACCACTGGAACGTCACCATCCGCGACGGATTCGGGCAGACGGAAACCACCCTTCAGATCGGTAACTCGCCTGGTCAGGTCATGAAACCTGGGTCCATGGGGCGCCAGTTGCCTGGATTCAACGTGGTTCTGCGCGACCCTGCTACCGGGGAATTGGGTGACGAAGGTGAAATCTGTTTGACCTTAGACCCACGCCCAGTGGGCCTCACCCAGGGTTACTGGAACAACGAAGAGAAAACGGCAGAAGCCTTTGCTGACGGGGTGTACCACACAGGTGACGTCGCCGCCCGTGATGCCGATGGCTATATCACCTACGTGGGTCGAGCGGATGACGTGTTCAAGGCGTCGGACTACCGTCTGTCACCGTTCGAACTCGAAAGCGTGCTCATCGAACACGAATACGTGGTCGAAGCGGCTGTCGTTCCATCACCAGACCCAGTTCGCCTGGCGGTGCCCAAGGCGTACGTTGTGCTGGCCCCCGGAATTGAACCGGGACCGGAAACCGCCAAGGAAATTCTTCGCTTCTGCCGTGCAGAACTCGCGCCATACAAGCGCATCCGGCGAATCGAGTTCACCGAACTCCCCAAGACCATTTCTGGCAAGATTCGACGTGTTGAACTTCGTTCTCGCGAACAGCTTCTGCACCCTGATTTCGGTGACCCCACCGTGTCAGGACAAGAATACGCCGACACGGATTTCCCGGACCTCAAGGGCTAACTCGCCTTCCATCGCACAGTGACACACACCTCGGCGGGTGTCATGTAAGCGCCAAGCGGTCCATTCGCATGCGACAATGTGAGTGGACCGCTTGTGTTGTACCGGGTCCCGAACACGCTCCAAGACTCATACAAAGTTAAACCAAGTAAACTCTCAACTTTGAATGGCAAAGTAGTGGGGCTAAACGCACTGACTGTTGTGGTGAAGGGAGACGCGTGGGGACGCGGACGCGAAAAGATGAGACCAAGAGCCTGCTGAACTACCCGCGGGCCGGGCACACGGGATTGGCCAAATGGTTCCCGTCGTTGCGCCTGATTGGCTTGGGTATTTTGACCGGTTTCGTTCTGATCATTGGTCTTTTCACTGTTGGTTACTTGAGCACGTCAATTCCTGAGCCCAACGCCGCGGCTGCCGGGCAGACATCGACCGTGTACTACGACGACGGAAAAACCGTGATCGGTACCTTCAAAGTTGAAGACCGGAAGAGCGTAGACATCCAAGACATTTCACCCGCCATGCAACAGGCTGCGATCGCGGCTGAAGACCAGTCTTTCTATGAAAACCGCGGTATCAGTGTCAAAGGTCTGTCCCGTGCAGCGGTGGGTGTCATCACCGACAACTACGCCGGTGGTGGATCCACAATCACACAGCAGTACGTCAAGAACTACTATCTGACGAACGAGAGAACGCTCACGCGTAAGCTCAAAGAAATGTTCATCGCGATCAAGATCGACCAAGAGAAGTCAAAAGACCAAATCATGGCCGATTACCTCAACACCATCTTCTTGGGACGCAAGTCCTATGGAATTGAAGTCGCGGCACACAACTACTTTGACACCTCGGCGAAAAAACTCACGGTAGAACAGTCCGCCCTGCTGGCAGCGATGATCCAGCGACCCAACCTGGCTGACCCGTCCGAGAACCCTGAGAAGTACGAAAACCGCTTCCGTTACGTACTCAACAACATGGCAAAAAACGGGTACATCACCGAGGAAGACGCGAAGAACGCGCAAATGCCCGAGGTGAAAAAGCCGCGGTCGGACAACGAACGTCTGGGCCAGGCTGGTTACATGATGGATGCCGTTCGTTCTGAACTGAAGAAACAGGGCATGAGCGACGACCAGATTGATCGTGGCGGCATGAAGATCACGTCAACGTTCAACCGCGACATGATGCGTGACGCAGAGGATGCGATCGACACGCTACCCAAGATGAATAAGGGTATGCATGCGGGGCTGACCTCAGTTGACCCAGCAACTGGTGAAGTCAAGGCGTTTTATGGTGGCCCTAAGTACTTTGAGCGGATGCAGAACAATTCCACGCAAGACACCGCGCAGGCTGGATCGACATTTAAGCCGTTTGCTCTGGTCGCGGGATTGGAAGCAGGATACCGGCTGAACGACACGTTCAATGGATCATCGGTGACCTTCCCCAACAACGGCAACCCGTGGACACCAAGGAACTACGGTGGCGCCTCCTACGGATCAGTGACCCTGCTCAGGGCAACGCAGAGCTCCATCAACACGGCATATGCACAGCTCAACATCAATGTTGGTCCGGATAAGACCCGCGATGTAGCTGTTCGTGCGGGCTTGCCTAAAGACACGTACGGGCTCGAAGACAATGCTGCAAACGTGCTAGGTACTGCCAGCCCAACGACGCTGCAGATGGCTTCGGCTTTCTCTACCTTCGCAGCTGAAGGGGTGTACAGGTCACCTCACTTTGTGCGCGAAGCCGTAGACCCAAACGGTGAAGCACTGTACAAGCCTGGCACCAAGGGTGAACGTAAGTTTGACAAGGACATCATGGCCGAAACCACGTACGCCCTGTCGCAGGTTGTTCAGGGTGGTTCGGGGTCATACGCGCAGAACCTGGGTCGGCCAGCAGCAGGCAAGACCGGTACGTCATCAAGCGCGTACTCAGCATGGTTCGTGGGATATACCCCGGAACTCGCGACTGCCGTGTCGCTGTTCCGTGAAGACGAAGAAGGTCGTCCGCAGAAGATCGGGGCATACGGTGGACGTGGAGAAGTCACCGGTGGATCATTCCCCGTCCAAGTATGGACGAGGTACATGACTGACGCGCTGGAGGGTAAGCCCGAAAGCAAGTTCCCTGATCGTCCAGACCTGCCTGATAAGGAAAAGCCAAAGAACGATTCGGGAGTTTCGCAGTCCGTACCTAAGAGAAACTGGTCCGGTTCGTCGAACAAGCAGCGCAACAACACTAACGACCAAAAGGATAAAAAGGACGACAACGACAATAAGGACGACAAGAAGGACAAGGAAAAGGAGTCTGAAGACCAGAAGGAAAAGGACGAGTCAGATGACTCAAATGACTCTGGCGATGAAGGTAAGGACTCTGGAAAAGACTCTGGCGACGACAGTGGGTCCGTAGATAGCGGTTCTACTGACAAGAAGCCACGAGGAGATAAGTCGAACGGCGAAAAAGGCAAGAACCCACCTAAGGAAAAAGAACCCAAGAAGCCACAGCCCAAGTCGAACTCTGACAGCAAATCTAAGTCGTCGAAATCCTCAACTTCCACAGGGTAGACATGACACGATGAGTGGGTAGGGGACACCTCGGGTACGTAGGGGACATCTGGGGACGGAAGACAAGAGTGAAGGCGAGATCCATGTACTCACCTGCTGAACTTGCAGGCATTCCGCGCGGAAAATTCGTGGGTCCGGCAAACCGCCGGTACTCAATTTCGAATGCGGTGGTGCTTCTAGCCCTACTGTTTCTCAACGTGATTGCGGGTGTTCTTAAGCAGGCGCCGTGTTTTAACAATGGGTATGAACTGCCCAGCGCGGTGTTCCGTGTGTGTCAGTCGCCCCTGGCCACAGCCTTGGGCGCTCCTGGAACGCCCAACACCGGTGCCACCACACAGTTGATCGCAAGCAGCGTTTTTACCGACTACTTTGTGCGCGCCTTTGGATCAGACGGTGGTGCCACTACAGCGATGATGCTGGTCGTGGGGGTGAACGCAATTGCGTGGATCGTCACGGGCTGTTTGCTGTTCCGGGTTTTTGCGGATGCGGGCCGTCAATGGTTGGTGTTCGTTTTTGCGTCGCCCATGATTGCTCTCACTCTTGGCCAGTCATTTGACCCAGTGGGAATTACGTTCATTGTTGGTGCGTGGTTTCTTCTGTTGGAGCGGCGCGGTGAGTCGCCTGTGAATGGGGCTCCTGTGATGGCTGGGATCGCTGTTGTGGTGGCGATCTTTGTGCAACCGTTTGCCATCGTGGTAGCGGCAGCGCTTGTGGCGTGGCTCCTGTGGTCGGGGCGAAAGAGCGATGCGCTGAGTGTCGCCGGCGTGGCGACTATTCTGCTGGGTCTTTTGGTGATGTTGGATGCTTCGCTCACTGAACGGATCCGACTTGCCTTTTCATCCGCGGTGACGTGGGGCTCCGTGGGTTCTCTTGTGAGTTCACGCATTGATCACAACGTGCTTGTGGTGGTGTCGTTCGTGGCGTGGATTGCGGCTGTGGTGCTGACCGTGGCGTTACTGCGGAGAGTCGGTGTGGCCCGACCATCGTTTCCGTTGCTTGTCAGCGTCTGTGTGGGGTGGGGGTTGCTGGCCCTGCCATCGTCGCCAACCAGCTTGGCGCTGTGGGCTCTGCCGTTCTTTGCGTTGATTGTCCCGCAGGTATGGGCGCATCTGGCATGGAATCTGGCCGAGGTGGCCCTCCTTATTGCGGTCAATCTCAACGTCGCGTTTCACATGGAAAAAGCCACAGGACTCAGCGACGCGTGGCTGGCGTTTTTGACAATCGTGCGACTCGGGCTAGTTGGTCTCATGGTGACGTACGTGTGTAGCGAACGTGGGGGTGTATCCCAGAGTTCTGTGTCCAGCGAGCCCGCAACCCGCGAACAGTCGAAAACAGAGACCGAGGTGGCTGCCACCTCGGCGGTTGCCCTATATTCACAAGCCAACTAGAATTGACAGGTCTGTGTGCTCTTGGCAATTGAGGGCCCACATACACGCATTTACCCTCCTGCCATGGACCGACCATGGCCGTAAAGACCAAAGGAGGTGGGTTACACGTGCGTAAATATGAGCTGATGCTCATTCTGGACTCGGAACTCGACGAGCGTTCCGTAGAATCCACTGTTGAAAAGCTGCTCCACGTCATCCCTGCAGAAGGCGGAACCGTGGACAACGTAGACATCTGGGGACGTCGTCGCTTCGCGTACGAAATCCAGAAGAAGTCAGAAGGCTACTACGTCGTCATCGACTTCACTGCAAACCCAGACACCACGAAAGAACTTGACCGCCAGCTCGGCATCAACGAAACCGTGGTACGTACTAAGATCGTTCGCCCAGACGCTAAGTAAAACGAGCTCGCACACATCCGCTCAATCTCACTATCGTTAAATAAAACGAGCGTAGATTGAACGAAAACGTCTTCTCAAAGGAGTGCCCATGGCAGGCGACACCGTCATCACCGTTGTAGGAAACCTGACCGCTGACCCTGAACTGCGATTCACCCCCAATGGTGCGGCAGTAGCCAACTTCACCGTGGCATCAACTCCACGTATCTTTGACCGCGCTTCAGGTGAATTTAAAGAGGGAGAGACTCTCTTCCTGCGTTGCGCCGTATGGCGCGAATTCGCCGAGAACGTCGCTGGATCACTTTCCCGCGGTACCCGCGTAGTGGTGCAGGGACGACTCAAGTCGCGCACATTCGACACGAAAGAAGGAGACCGTCGCACCGTCTTCGAACTCGACGTCGACGAAATGGGTCCAAGCCTTCGATACGCAACCGCGAACGTGACACGCAACGAGCGCAGTGGCGGATACGGAGGCGGAAACCAGGGTGGACCCGGTGGCGCAGGCGGTCAAGGCGGCCAGGGAGGTCAGAGGAACTGGGGTAACCAGGGCGGCTCTGGCTGGAACAACTCCGGCGGGTCCGGTGACTATGACAACCAGAGGCAATCCGGCGGAGGCTGGAACAACTCGGGAAGTGGCGCCGGAAACCAAGACAATGACCCGTGGCAGTCATCACGGCCACAGGGAAACCAAGGCGGATGGGGCAACCCTACGAACGAAGAACCACCGTTCTAAAGAATTTTTCAACAGGAGATAAAAATGGCAAAGCCGGAAATCCGGAAGCCGATCAAGAAGAAGGCAAACCCGCTCAAGCCGGGCGAAGCTGCTTCGATCGACTACAAAGACACAGCAACTCTGCGCAAGTTCATTTCTGACCGCGGAAAGATCCGTGCGCGCCGCGTCACTGGTGTATCCGTCCAGGAACAGCGCCTGATCGCCAAGGCAGTTAAGAACGCTCGCGAAATGGCACTTCTGCCCTACACGAGCTCAAACCGCTGAGGTAGAAGGGAAGAACATTGCCTACTCGTAAAGTCATTCTTAACCAAGAAGTTGATGGACTGGGTGCAGCTGGCGACGTCGTTGACGTCAAGGCTGGTTACGCACGCAACCTGCTGATTCCTCGCGGCTGGGCTTCACCATGGACCGCAGGCGCAGAAAAGCAGATTGACACACTGCGTAAAGCACGTCAGGCCCGTCAGATTGCTGACCGCGAAGCCGCTGTGGAACTCAAGAACAAGCTCGAGTCCACTGTTGCACGCATCGAAATGAAGGCCGGAAAGGGCGGACGCCTCTTTGGTGCCGTTACCCCCGTCCTCGTTGCAGACGCACTCAAAGAATCCACTGGTCACGAATTTGACCGCCGTCAGGTAGCCCTGACCGGCCACGTCAAGACCTCCGGATCCTACGTCGCAACCGTGCGCGTGCACGACGAAATCACCGCGAACGCAAAGTTCGACGTGATCGGTAAGGCCTAACGAGCCAACTTACCCACATACGGGAAACGCTACGGGCGTCACAGCGGGTGCTGTGACGCCCGTAGCGTTTCCAAAGCCGGCGGGCACCTCGGCGACACTTTGCTGGTGGGTGGCTGGCACTTGCTAACACCTCGGCGGATTACAACCCCAAAAACTCCTTCACCTTGACCACCACTGAGTCAAAACTGTGCAACGACGTTACCCGAATCACCGTCCACCCCAACAGGCTGAGTTCGTAATACCGTTCAGTGTCTCTTAACACTTGGTCGGTGAGTTCGAAGTGGTGGCGGCCTTCGTACTCGATCGCGAGCTTTGCAAACGAATACCCCAGATCCGGGTGCACAAACCGGCCAAACTTTTCGATCCACACCGGTGGTGCCACCTCCGGTTCCGGTAACCCCGCTCTTACCAATGCCAGCCGTAGCCGAGTTTCCTGCGGTGACGCGACCCTTTCGCGCGCCAACGCACACGCCTGTTTGAGCGTGGACAAGGAGGGGCCTCGGGGGAGAGAGTTGATGAGCGCTTGAAGTTCAGCACGTGTCATCTCAGCTGGCCTCCGCCACGGACCCAGGACCGCGTCAAGAACTGTGACTAGGTTTTCCACAGGTTCCTGCCGTGCAATGATGCTGAGAATTCCGCCGAGGTCGTGAAACCACAGGCCTGCTTTCTCCACTGACGCTGTGTTGGAGACGCGGAAAGTATTGACGCCGGGCCGCTTGATGACGCCTGAACGTTTGGGCACGGCGATGTCGAGTTCTGGTCTGAGTTTGACCGGGAGCCCACGCAAATAAGCGGCACTATTCCCGGTGACCATCGCATGAGGGCGTCCAGTTGTTAGGGCTCTGAGCTGGATAAACAGCGTCCACCACTGTGGGTCTTGGGTAGCCCACTGCGGAACTGTGACGGTTTGTGTGTGCCGTTTAGACGTGTAAACACCGTGCAGTTTTT
Source organism: uncultured Brevibacterium sp. (assembly GCA_902489185.1). Classification (GTDB taxonomy): domain Bacteria; phylum Actinomycetota; class Actinomycetes; order Actinomycetales; family Brevibacteriaceae; genus Brevibacterium. The sequence goes on from CABTZC010000003.1 coordinate 15,763, forward strand.
GCCCGTGCAAGGTCACTGGTTGGATGTCTGACTGGCGCAAGCCAAGCGCTCGAGCCTCGGAGAGCTTCAGCGGAAGCGCAAGTTCGCGTTGCCTGCTGGTTTGGGGTTCCATGCACTGAAGCTAGCGCTATCTAAGGCTGGTTACTAGGGGGTGTTTTCGTTCTGTGGATAACTCATTTGGCTACACTCCGAAACGTGGAGTGTATCCAAATGAACGGAATTTAAGTGTTTTTCGGGGTAAAACCGTGAATTTGGGCACTTTTGGCTACACCCGTGTTCGAACTGGCTCGTGGAGTGTATCGAAACGAATGGAACCAACCCCACTACGACCCCAGACGCTTCAACCCCAGACCAACCCTGGGCCCGCACCAAACCCACCCCAAGGACTAGAGTTGGGGGAGTGGACGCGGATCACATGAACCAGAACACCCCACCGTCGTTGGCCACTCCGCCGGGGGAGACACCCGAAGACGAACAGGCCAGACGGGCAGCGCTATCCCGCATGCGCACAGTCGCAACAGGGCTGCTCATTCTGGCTGCCGTCATCTTCCTCACCGTCCACCTGTTTACTGACCAGACAGGTGTGTGGGGATTTGTGTCTAGGGCGTCTGAAGCGGCAATGATCGGGGGCTTGGCCGACTGGTTCGCCGTCACCGCACTGTTTAGGCACCCCCTTGGGGTTCCCATTCCGCACACCGCGATCATTGCGCGCAAGAAGGACGTGCTGGGTGAGTCGATGTCGACGTTTGTGGCCATGAACTTCCTGCGCGCAGAAACCGTGGCCCCCAAGATCCGTTCTGCACAAGTGACCAAACGCGTGGGCGCGTGGTTGTCGGTGAAACGCAACCAGGACATTGTGGTGGAGCGGGCTGGTCAGGGCATTAACTATGTGCTGGCTAGGGTCGATGATTCTGCAATCGAGTCGCTCACCCGCAACGTTTTGGTCCCCAAGCTTATTGCGACGCACAAGTCGCCTGTGGTGGGGCGGCTGCTGACCGAGATCGTACGCGATGGTGCGCATCACCGTCTTGTGGATTTGGTGGTGTATGAAGCGTACGTGTGGTTGGAGCGAAACCCGCAGGTTATTGCCCAGATTGTGGGAGATCGTGCCCCAGAATGGGTGCCCAAGTTTGTGAATCGGACGGTTGCGTCCCGTCTTCAGGCCGAGGTGTTGGGCTGGGTTGCTGAGGTTCGTGACGACCGCTACCACCAGGCACGGCAGGCGTTGGATCAGTGGTTGCTTGAGTTGTCGCATGATCTGAGTGAGGACACGTCAATCGCCCAGCGTGCCGAGGTCGTTTTTGATGATCTGTTAGCCCAAGAAGGCGTGGTGGAGTCCGTGTTGGACATTTGGACGTCTCTCAAGCGGTTGCTGTACGCCGCGGTTGAAGACAGTGATGGTGAGGTGAAGTCGCGAGTTCGCCAGCTTCTTGCTGAAACCGCTGACCGCATGCAGAACGACACGGAGTTTGCCACCATGCTGGACCAGAAGCTAGCGACCACGGCTGGGGATCTCACGGAGTCGTTCGGCCCGGAGCTCGCGTCAGTCATTTCGGACACGATCGCAAGCTGGGACGCTAAGGACGCTGCAAACAAGATCGAGCTCTACGTGGGCAAAGACTTGCAGTACATCCGCATCAACGGAACCGTTGTGGGCGCGTTGGTGGGGCTGCTCATTCACGCGATTACGGTGCTGGTGCCCGGACTGTAGAGCAACACCCGCGCAGGATTCCCGGATCCAGCCATGGAGGTTTTCCCCACCTCACCCTGACGGTCATCTTCCTAGTGGTGTTCCGGGTCCCGTACAACGATAGAAGCATGAATACTTCATCGGTTATCACTGCTTCTGAACTCGGAAAATCCTACGGTAATACTCACGCTCTGCGCGGTGTCAGTTTGGACGTTCGCGAAGGTGAGTCACTTGCCATCATGGGACCGTCTGGTTCCGGTAAAACTACGTTGCTTCACGCTCTGGCCGGCATGATCTCGACTGACCACGGCCGCGTCCAGTTGGGTGCTACTGCCCTCACGCAACAGACCGACATCACCGCTCTCAACGAATCTGGTCGCACCCGTTTGCGTCGTGAGGTGTTTGGGTTTGTGTTCCAGCAGGGTCTGTTGTTGACTGAACTCACTGCAGTCGAAAACGTGGCAATGGCTGCCATGCTTAAAGGCGCCCCGCGTCCTCAAGCAATGGTAATGGCTGGTGACTGGCTCAACCGCCTGGGTCTTGCGGAACACAGTTCCAAACTGATCGGACAGCTCTCCGGTGGCCAGGCGCAACGTGTTGCGATTGCGCGCGCTCAGGTTACCGACCCTGCGCTGGTTTTCGCAGATGAACCTACCGGCGCGCTGGACTCGCACACCGGCGCCGAGGTCTTACATACTCTCCTTTCCACGACTACCGGCCGTGGCCGCACCTTGATTATGGTGACGCACGACGAAAATGTTGCTGCCACGTGTACGCGAACCGTGCGTCTACGCGACGGGCAGATTGTTTCAGACACCGCCGCACCTGTTGCTAAACAACCGGCTCACCAGAACTTTTAACCAGGGACAGCCATGAAATTGCAGAACTCCTACGCAGAGCCCGACTACCAGTACGGAGACCACGTGTACTCGCAGACAACATCAGTGACGCAACCGGCACCTAGAAACGAAACACGATCAAACGTGGATACAAGAGAGCCAACCTCAAACCAACCAACCCCAACCCGCAACTCACCTTTCGCACTCACAGCCCGAGTCCTGCCAACCCTGTTCTCACTCCGCAGGTTCACACACACCCCAACGGTGTTGATGATGCTGGCGTTTGCGGCGACCTCGGCGCTGTTGCTGACAGTGGCCGCTGGAACTTTCGCGATTTTTGCGTGGGACACCTCGGACGAAATTGTTGGCGCCTACCGCATGCTGGCCGCGTTCGCTACGACACTGCTGGTTGTGCCGGCGTTCACCCTGGGTCAGTCGGCTGCGACCTTGGCCACGCGCAGGCAGGATGAGCAACTCTCAACGCTGGCGCTTCTAGGAGCCCCGAGGTCGACTATCGTGGCCGTTGCACTCACCGAACCACTGGTGGCAGCGACTGTGGGAGCGTTGGCCGGAGTTGTGGGCTATTTTGCGCTCGCTCTTCCGGTTAGCCTGGTGCAGTTGCGTGGCGAACCCTTGGGGTACGGCAACATGATTCTGCCGTGGTGGATGATCCTGTCAACCGTTGTGGCTCTCGTTGGCGTGAGTACCGTGGCTGCTCTGATGGGACTGCGCAAAGTGGTTGTCTCACCACTGGGTGTGCGCACTAAGGCGCTGTCGTCGTCGTTCCCGTGGGGCCGGATTGTGGCGTGTTTTGTGCTCCTGGTGTGCGTAGCCGTTGGAATGGCGCTGTCACGGATGGGTGGTGGTATGGCCATCGTGTTGACCGGGTTCTTTGGCATGGTGCTTACCGGTCTGTTGGTGGTCGACGTTTTGGGTGTCCTGGTGGTTCGCCTGGTGGCACGTATCCGCCGAGGTAGTAAGAAGGTCCACGTGCTGGTTGCCTCGCGTCTGGTGAGTGCGAAGCCTAAGTCGTACTGGCGGCGGGTTTCTGGTCTAGCTTTAACCTCGTTCATTGCCACATTCTGCGGAACTGGGGTGTCGTTGTTGCAGGCAATTAAAACATCTGAAGGTGTTGCCGAACTGTCCCGTGAAGACATCCTGTTGACGACAGATGTGTTTACTGGGATTCTTCTCACTTTAGGAATCTCGTTCGTGTTCATCACGGTGTCCGCGGTGATTAACCAGGCGGCCGATATTTATGACCGTGCAAGCACATTCCAGGAGCTCAACGCGGCTGGAATGGATGACGGAACCATCCGGAAAATTTCGGTGGCATCGGTGATGTTGCCGGTTGTGTGGGTAAGTGCGATCTCTGCTGGCCTGGGCTTGCTCTTAGTGCTTCCGTTTGCTGGGTTCGCAATGGTGATGTCGCCATATTCGTTCCTGACAGTCATCAGCATGGTGCTTGTTGGAGCGCTTGTGGTACGCGCCGGCTTGGCCGTGACAAACCCACTTATTGCGAAAGTTATTGCCCGTTCCTGACCTTCCCGAGGTCGGCTACGATGAGTAGGCAATCGGGAGAAAGGTGAGGCGTGGGTTCGCAACAGGGTAACGAATGGTCCGGGGACAACTGGCAACGAGCCGAATCGGGTGTACGCACTCCACCGCAGGATCTGGATGCAGAAACCAGTGTTTTGGGTTCCATGATGTTATCCAAGGACGCTATCGCTGACGTGGTTGAACACCTGCGCGGTGAAGACTTCTACAAGCCTGCTCACGAAACGATTTACGACGTGATCCTGGACCTGTACGCGTCGGGTGAACCAGCTGACGCGGTCACGGTATCGAACGCACTGTCAAAGTCGGGTGATCTAGCTCGGATCGGTGGGGCAGCGTACCTTCACACACTGATTCAGTCGGTTCCCACCTCGGCGAACGCCATTTTCTATGCCGAGATTGTGCGGGAACTTGCCCTTCTACGCCGCTTGGTGACAGCGGGGACCCGCATCGTGCAGATGGGGTATGACGCACAGGGCGACACCGATGACCTCATCAACCTTGCACAGTCCGAGATTTACCAAGTGACCGAACGCCGCACCACTGAAGACTACGTGCGTCTGTCGGAAGCATTGCAGCCCACCATTGAAGAGATCGAGCGCTCGGGGTCACACGACGGCGACACCGCAGGAGTGCCCACCGGGTTTTATGAGTTCGACGAGCTGACCAATGGTTTGCACCCCGGCCAGATGATCGTGATTGCAGCGCGTCCGGGTGTGGGTAAGTCCACCCTGGCGTTGGACTTTGCGCGTTCTGCAGCGATTCACCACGAACAGACCACGGTAATTTTCTCACTGGAAATGGGACGGATTGAGCTGACCACGCGTTTGTTGTCGGCGGAATCTGGTATCCCGTTGCAGAAGTTGCGTCAGGGGAAACTGGACGACGAACGCGACTGGACCACACTGGCCAACACCATGGGCAAGATCAACGACGCACCGCTGTTCATTGACGATTCACCCAACATGGCGCTGACTGAGATTCGGGCAAAGTGCCGTCGCCTCAAGCAACAGCACGATCTGAAGATGGTCGTCATTGACTACCTGCAGCTGATGACGTCCGGTAAGCGAGTCGAGTCGCGTCAGCAGGAAGTTTCAGAGTTTTCGCGTTCGCTCAAACTGCTGGCGAAGGAACTGGAAGTGCCTGTGATCGCGCTGTCGCAGCTGAACCGTTCGTCTGAACAGCGTAATGACAAACGCCCCATGGTGTCCGACCTGCGTGAATCGGGTTCGATCGAACAGGACGCCGACATGGTGTTGCTGATTCACCGTGAAGACATGTACGACAAAGAGTCACCGCATGCTGGTGAGGCCATCATCATGGTGGCAAAGCACCGTAACGGACCCACAGGTGAAATCAAAGTGGCTTTCCAGGGAGCGCGCTCGCGATTTGCGAACATGCCCAGGTAGTCACGGCTGTGCCACATAGTGCAGAAGGTTCGCGCTACGTGGCTCGAAGTTCCTTGCGCCGTGCAACTAAGCTCGTATTATGCCCCGGTTTCAGTCGTTCCAACCGCATCGCAGTTTACGTCTGCGCATTGTCTGTGTTGCGATCGTGCTTACTGTGTTGGGGCTCGGTGTAGCGGGGACTTTGACGTTCTCGATCATGTCTAACCGGTACGAAGAACGCGTTGTGCGTGAACTGGAACAAGAGATCGATGAACTTCAAGCAATTGCGGATCACCGCTCTGCCACTGGAGATCCTTTTAGGGATGTCACATCCCTGCTGGAAACAGCGACGAAAGCAGCGGTTCCTAGCCGTCATGAGTCAGTCCTGGCCCTGACTAACGAGCAACCAAAGTTTCGTCCCCAACCACAAGACTTTGACCTCACAACTGACGCGGTTATCAGTGTTATTCGTGAAGAACACACTCCAGGAGAGACTGTTTTTGCAACGGCCCATAGTCCCCAATATGGAGAACTCAGGCTGATCATTGCTTCCGTCACGGTTGACGGTGACCCCACAGTTGGGACATACGTCGTTGCATATGCTGTCGAAGAGGAGCGCCAAGTGTTGTGGCAGACAGCGTCGTTCTACGGGGTGATTTCGTTTCTTACTTTGCTCTTGGTGGGAATTGCGGCATGGATCGTGATGGGGAAGATTATTCGCCCGCTGGAGAGCTTAACCCAGGCAACGAAACACGTGACTGTCGACGACCTCGGCAAGCGCGTAGAGGTGCCGAACGCTGACAATGAAGTGACGGTTCTTGCCACTCAGTTCAACAGCATGCTGGAACGGTTGGAGGCCGGTTACATCAACCAGCGACAGTTTTTGCGGGATTCCGGGCATGAACTGCGCACACCAATCACGATCGTTCGTGGAACAGTGGAGATGCTCGACGCAGATGACGACGATTTTGATGAGTCCAAAGAGATTGCGCTTGAAGAACTTGATCGAATGGCCCGCATTGTCGCGGATCTCTCGGTTTTGGCGCAGGCCGAACAACCGGACTTTGTGCACCTCAAATCCGAAAACACTCGGAGCTTCGCGCAAGCGGCACTTTCCACGGTGAAAAGAATTGATGAACGCCCGTGGAAACTCACCACAGTTGTCGACACGACCGCTTATTTTGATAGACAGCGAATGATGCAGGCAGTAGTACAGTTGGCCACGAACGCGGTGCAGTACAGTGATGCGAACTCTGATATTGAACTGTCGATAGAAGCACAGAACGACCAACAACACGTCGTATTTTCTGTTCGCGACTATGGGTGTGGAATTAGCCCAGAGGATCACGAAAGAATTTTTGAACGATTCATTCGGGCGGGACAATCACGTTCAATCGGTAACTCAGGTTTGGGGTTATCGATTGTGAGCGCCATTGCGGAAGCACACGGCGGTTCGGTTGAGGTGGAATCCGCTTTGGGTAAGGGGTCTCGGTTTAGCATCGTGATTCCGCGGGTCCCCGTGAAAGGAACGGGTGGATAGACGCTATGCACATTTTGATTGCAGAAGATGAAGAACGAATTGCACGGTTCATCAAGAAGGGGCTCATTTCGCACGGATTCACTTGTGCAGTTGTTTCCGACGGAATTCATGCGCTCGATCAAGCAACAGCGGACGATATTGACCTTGTAATCCTGGATGTGGGTCTTCCTCGTATGGACGGTTTCACTGTGCTGAAGAACATGCGCTCGCTGGGTGTGAATACTCCGGTCATTATGGTGACTGCTAGGACCGCGGTCGAAGACACAGTTCAAGGGTTTGCATCCGGGGCGAACGACTATATTTCCAAGCCGTTTAGATTCGAAGAGTTGCTCGCGCGCATTCATGCGCGATTGGCAGATGCTCAAGATTCTGATGATGAGGACCAGAGCACCTTGCGACTCGGTGGCCTTACGGTTGATGTCCGGAATCGAACCGCAACTGTCCGTAGTGGTTCAGGTGAAGAACGTGTGGAACTTTCGAGTCGTGAATTTGGGCTCGTGTGTATGTTTTTGGAGAACCCTAATCAGGTTCTCACCCGCTCTCAAATACTGTCGAGGGTGTGGGGGCACGACCACGACGGCTCGTCTAACGTTGTCGATGTGTACGTGAAATCACTGCGCGCTAAGTTGGGCGCAGAGCGGTTTGTTACGGTTCGTGGAGCCGGGTATAAACTCATCGACGTTTAGGCGATTGCATCTACTGGAGGTTTTCAGTCGTCATCGTCGTCATCGTCGTCATCATCATCGTCTTCATCGTCGTCGTCTGAGTCCTCACATTCCCAACCGTCGTCGTCCCATTCGCAGAGACCTTGTGGGGGTGCTGGCCGTTTTCTCTGCGGTTTCGGTTTGTCATTTTTCTTTTGCTCAGACTTTTTGCGTGGCTGAGGAGCGGTCGAATCTTGCTTGGAACCACTCTTCTTCTTGGGGACTGAAAGCTCAGCCTGGGTTTCTTCCTTTTTGTGGTTTGCAGCGGGGGTGTTGTGAGTTTCAGAGTTGTGGTTGTCTTTGGTATCTACTTCTTTGATATCCGCTGAAGGGCTCGGTTTGGGCGAGGCGTCATGGTGAGGCTCATGTTGCACGTTGACACCGGTTTTAGGGCCATGGTCAGGTTCATGGTTCCGGTTTGTAATGAGCAAGGTGCTACTCACGGCAACAAGCGCGAGGACGAAGACAGTCAAGGTGGTACGCATGGTGATGTGCTCCTAGAATCAGTTCGTGCGCGAGTGCTTACTTAGGCTGCTTGCGTGCTCATCACTGGAACTGAACGAGTTTCGAGTTCCGAGGCTGTGTGTGGGCAATCTACGAGAATGACCACGCCGGGGTACTGCTGTACGGTCTTGCACAGTAGTTTGCGCCCGTTGTCGTCAAGGTCAGCTTCGAGGCCCTGAATAATCAAGAGGGGCGGTTCGCCGTACAGAGCGCGCGCAAGCGACAGTCGGGCTCGTTGGTTCGGTGTTAGCGCTTCACCTCCGCGTCGAAGCACGGTGTGAATCCCATCTTTGAGTTCGCCGAGTCCCACTCGATTGAACAACTCCACGGCCAGTTGTTTGTCCAGCGAGGGATTGCGGTACCGGATCGCACGCAGAACAGTGCCGCGTTCAAATGTCATACCTGATTGGGCGTGGCCAACATACGTTCGCCGTTCGCGTGCGCGGAGCGCCACCAGATTTTTGTTACCTACCGCGACCACGTCAGAACTGTTCTGTGGAGGTATGTGTAAACCTCGAATACGCATGAGCGTTTCTGTTATGGCACGCTGGTCGCCGTTGAGGACAACTCGATCTCGCGGGGCCAAGTCCACCGGCGAGAGCACATGGTCTGCAATGTCGAGGTACACGTGACGGCTCGATGTTGCTTCGATCTGCGGAACTGCGCGCTCACGGTGTTCTTCAGCTTGTGACCGTCTCGAACGTGCATCCTCGAGAGAAGGAATGAGAACGGCACAAGCTGCAAGGTAACTCTGCCGGAACTCCACAATCCGACCAATGTCCATGATCGGGGTGGTAGCGATACCAGCGATTGCCAAGGCGGCCATCACGTTCTCCGGTGGCATTTCCAGTGTGATGCCCAATGCTGCCACGATCAGGGTCAATAGAGTTCCAGCGACAAGACCTGTTGCACGAAGCAGACCTAGGGTCTCGGCCCGAGATACAGCGCGATCGATGAGCCTTGTGGCAATACTGTCGATGTTCTTTAACTCACGGTGTGCGCCACCTGCGGAGACAACGGAGTCTGATGCCAAAGCGGTTTCGGCGATCCGCGAAGCCATTGCGCCACGGGTACGCCGAAGTGCGCGTGATTTCGCGTATGCGTCACGGGCCCACAGCGCGACACCTGCCCCCAAGACCAAAAGGGGAACGGTAGCACCAGCGGCAAGGCGCCAATCTAATATCGCGAATGCGACAAGAACTCCACTTAGTAGCGGTACAGCGACCACTAAAGGCGCAATTCCCTGTGAAATCCAATTGCGCACCGATGACAGGTCGTTTGTTGTACGTGCAACCGTGATCCCCAGCGAACTGGAATCACCAGGTGTAAGAACAGATCGCACCAGTTCGCGTCGAATGTCGTGAACATAATTTTGGCCCAGACGTTCAGCAACGACACGTTCATTCACACGCAACGCTCCGATCCCCAGCGCAACGAGTGCCATTGTCACAAGTGACAACACTGTAGATGTTCCACTGCTCGAGCGGTTGAGCTCGATCATGGCCCACGCCATGATCATGCTCAACGTGGCTTGACCGATTCCTAAAGCAACAAGGCTTGCAAACCACTTTCGTCGAACACCGCGCCACAGTGGAATCAAGGCGTTGGTGGTGCTGGTGTTATTTGGTGTCATTGAAAACAAGGTCGTCTAGATTCATGAGCAATGACGACGCCACGTGCGGGTCACAAAGGTCGTAGGTGGGAAGCACTGGAACGTCGAGGGCTGCCGTGGCTTCCCGAGCTGCGAGAGGAGATGCCGTGAGCACTCCGGACACTGCGAGTGGTCGGTGCCCCAGTTCCGTGAGGATTGACGTTCCTCCAACTGCTCCCAGCGCATCGCCTGCGGAAAAGAGGACTTTGTTGACCCGGTTTACGAAGTTTGTGCTGGTGAGGAGTTCGCGAGTTTCTCCTTGGAAAATACCGTCGGCAATTTCGATGAGGACAATGTCGGGGCGTCCCTCGCCAGTGTCCTTCGAAAGTTCAGTTGCTAGTGACGTGAAGACTTTTTCAACCTCGGTGAACGAGAGTCCAAACGTGGTTGAAAAACCAAAGTCTGTGAAGTCGAGGACCCGGTGAGCTCCTGCGTCAGTGAACAGGTGTGTGTCGTTACCTGCTCCTGTTCCCGTTGCTTTACCAACGTGAACGCGCAGTCCAGCCTGAACGAGCCCGCGTGCAAGACATGCCAGGGTTGTCGATTTACCTGAGTTCATGGACGTGCCGAGCACACTGATAACGGGCACGGTCGCGGCGTTTTCATCAGCTGGAAGAACGTTGGATGAAGCCGTGTCGATCGTGTGGGGTGCGTAATCGCGCACGTTGACGCGTCGCCCGTCGGCACGCTTCAAAAGACCGATCGGTTCAATTTCTGTTGCGAAGTCAATGCGGTCGTGCTGTTCGATGACTTCTGCGGCAAGTCCGCCGGCGGCTGCCAAGTTGCAGGGGCCGAGGTCGTTAGGCAGGACAGCGAGGAACTGGTCTGCGGCGTAACGGCTTCCGTATGACACAACGATTGTGTCGCCCAGAAACAGTGTCTGCCTACGCGAGTTGTGTCCTTCGAGGCGCTTGTGCTTCCCGATTTCGGTGATGCGGGCAAGCACGACATCGCCAGCGTTGGGTTTCTGAGCCTTGTCTGTGTCGACAAGGAAGTCACTTTTGTCCTTCATAGCCTGGATGAAGCGGGTTGAGTATGCGTATTTTGCTCGCTTGAGGGCGGCCTGGGGGTCTACCAGGGGTGCGTCCTGTGTCATTGACTGTGGAGCTACGTGTGGAACGTCAGTAAGTGTCATCGGCGCCTCTCTTTTGACCGAGGTGGTGGAACATCTTTCATGTTTCAGTCAAGTACCCGCAGATGAAACTGCCATGAGGGCCAAATGAAAAAGATTTCATGTGTGTGATGTCGGCAACGATTGCGTATGTTTTGGTCCCAGCGTCGAGCAAAAGTACTGGTTTTCCGACCCTAGAACGTCCAAGCAATCGGGGAGGCTTCAGCCAGTGAGAGGTTGCCACGGTAGGGAGCAGGTGATCCCAAAACTGTGTCAGACCCTGGACGTACTGTGTCATAGTAGAAAAAGGGGTGCGTAGTGATGTCAGTGAATTATAGAGAATTCACCAAGCAGGAGCTTTAAGATGAGATTGAGGAGCTTGAAGCTCGTTTAGGCATGCCGCTGGACGTTGCCAAAACGATGGCTCAGGCTCATGTCTTGGAGGTTGACAAGTTCCGGATCCTTTGCAGAATCGAAGACTTGCAGTGGCTTCGATCGATGAATTAGAAAAAGTCGCTAAGGAATTTGCCGGACAGCTGGAAAGATCTCTTTCGGCATTTGCCGATGAAGATGTTGAACTAGATACAAATGTGTCGGGCAACGCGTTTGTTGTCACGAACCGTGACAAAGAGGTGTGCGTCAAGGTTAAGCGGGGTGCGTCGCTTACGTTGACCGTACACTATAAGTGTTCATGGGACAGTGCGAGTTCATATCTCAAGGTACTGAAGTCTTCTGTAGCAGTAGTAGCGGGGCCAGTCGCAGAGTCAGATCCGCTTTTCCGCTACGAGGTGGTTGCACTATGAGTGCGGTGTACAAAGACGTGCGGTGCCAGGCCGAGACAACGACCTACCTGCTATGTGGCAAGACCACGTCGACGCGTTATGCGAGGCTTGAACAGCGTCAGAACGTAGAGCACCCAAGCTGTAGCAAGAACCACAACCACCACGATCACCGACCACAAAAGAACCGGATTCTGGACCGCGAGCACGGGAATAAATCGGCCCGGAACGAACGCGGCGAACCCGCCAGCGATCAACGCGCCTACGTAGCCTCCCACCATGTTCCCCACGTGTGCCGTTACCCGGTTGCGACGAATGCTTATCACGCCCAGAGTTGTTGTGATGAAGGTTAAGATCGCGAGTGCATGGAAAATTGTGAAGCCACCTGAGATGGTGTATATGAACATGCCGGAAACGCACGTGGCGTACATAGCCACAACCCATGAGCGACCCAACGCTTTGTGCTTAGAGTCTTTTTTCTTGCGCAGCACGTTGACGGGACCGATGAGAACAACAAGGGAAGCCGCGATGGCATGAATCGTGATGACGGTATGAGCGAAACCGGGGTGGACCGTGACCGTGGCCAGCGTGAGCCCGGTGAAAATGCTGTTCATGATTATAAGATAATTGCACTATCCAACTGGTGCCAACGTAGATAGTCGAACGAACTTCTACTATCTGATTGAGAGCGTGACAAATGAAACTCGCCGAACTCGCCACCCGTAGCGGAATCAGTGTCGCCACGATCAAATACTGGATCCGAGCCGGGATTTTGCCTGCGGGGGTTAAACGCAACGCGACCACAGCCGACTACACAGACAGACACCTTGCACGCCTGAATCTCATTCACTTGCTACGCGACGACCTCGACACCCCGATTGATGAAATCCGAGAGCTCACCCACCTCATAGACACGCACGCTCCCAACACCCGCATCATGGAAAAGAGTCAGTGCTTAGCGCTGCGGCTGACACATCCGCCACAGAACCAAGACTCGCCAGAGCACCAACGCGTGCGCGCCATTAGCGAACAGCTGGGCTGGCCCGATGTGCCCTCTTGGGCGCGGGAGGAACTGGTGGTGGTCTTACGTAGGCTCGGTGATAAGGGACTAAACGTTGACAACGACTACCTGCTGGAGCACGCGCGTGCGTTTGCGAAAGTCGCGTCACACAACGTGGCCTACGCCTTGACGGCCCGCGAACCGGACGAACTGGCTATTCAGGTCATCCGCGGAGTGCGCCTGAGCCGTGACCTCGAAAACGCAATCAGCGCGCTCGCCCACACCTCCCGCAGCCTAAGTCGTTAGCTCGCGCGGTCTACAACAAAACCCTACAATTCGCGCGACAACCGGTGTACCAGCATGTCCAAAGCAACCAGGTTGTGACCACCGTCGGGAATGATGAGGTCGGCATTGCGCTTTGACGTCTCAACATAGAGTTCGTGCATGGGCTTCACAGTCTCCAGATACTGCTTCTCCACCGACTCAATCGACCGGCCACGCTCTAACACATCGCGCTTGATCCGTCGAAGAATACGCACATCAGCATCGGCGTCCACAAACAGTTTGATATCCAAAAGGGAACACAAACGCGGTTCGTGTAACAGCAAAATCCCTTCAACCAGAATCACACTTTCAGGCTGAATATCCACCGTTTCATCGGTGCGATTGTGAATACTGAAGTCGTACACCGGCCCCTGCACTGGGCGCATCGCTTTGAGGTCCTCAATGTGCGCGGCCATGAGATCAATATCAAAAGCGTCAGGGGAGTCGTAATTGACGCGCGTGCGCTCCTCAAACGTCAAATGATCCTGGCGCTTGTAATAGTTGTCCTGATAAATCACCGTGGTGCGCCCAGAAAACTTTTCCGCCAAAGCCTGTGTCAACGTGGTCTTCCCACTGCCGGTTCCGCCAGCAATTCCAATGACAATAGGCACACCCGCTCCTCACCCTGCAAAAGCATTTAACTGCAACCAATCTACTGCACTACACTTAATGCGCCACGCGAACTTATTGCCGACCTCGGCCACCTCACAGTGAGCCTGCAGGCCACAGTCCACCCGTCCGTCTCCAACACCCCTAAAGGAACACATGGATCTTCCCAGCGCGCAGCTTGTTCTCCTCCTCGCTGACCTTGTGGGCGTGTTCTTTTTCGCTCTTTCAGGAGCGGTCACAGCTGCACGCCAAAACTACGACATCACGGGAAGTTTCATGCTGTGTCTGCTGGTGAGCCTGGGCGGTGGAATCACACGGGACCTCATGCTCAACGAAGTCCCCGCTTCCCTCCAACAACCCATCTATCTCCTGCCACCGGCAATCGCTACTGTTCTTGTGTACTTGATCGGCACCCCCGCCCTTCGCACCCGCCGGTCGATTATCTTCTTCGACGCGTGCGGACTGGGCCTCTTCGCGGTGTCTGGCACCATCATTGCGCTCACCCACGATCTCCACATGGTCTCTGCAGTGTTCCTAGGAATCGTTACCGGAACCGGGGGCGGATTACTCCGCGACGTCGTTGCCAATCAGAACCCCGCCCTGTTCAATGCCTCAGACCTGTACCTCACGCCTGCATTCATTGGCTCACTACTCACCGCGATCCTGTACTCCAACGGAATCTGGTCCTACTGGATCATGTTCGGCACTATCGTCCTGGTTGTCACCGTGCGCCTTCTGGCCATTTACTTCCGCTGGCAACTGCCGTCCACCGTTCGCGGCTGGACATATCCACGGTTGACGGAAAAAGCTCGTCGCCTGCGTGAACTTACGCGCTTGCGGCGCGCAACCACCCCTGCCCGAGGTCGCCCCGGTCAGCAGTACCGTCCACCTACGCAGGTGGATAGTGATCATGAACCTGGCTCATCTGGCCCAGGTCGGGCCAACCCCGGCCCCACCGACCCAGTGACGTAGTCTTGTTCTATGAGCAGGTCACTTCGCACACTCACCGATGAAGAAATTCGTGTGCTCGTCAAACACAACTTTGGCCTCGATGTTCACATGGACCAGTTCTTGTCCGGCGAAACTGCGATCAATGCTCGTGTAACAGCCCAGGGCGCAGCCTTTGTTTTTAAGGCGGAATACCCGTCGCGCACCATGACCGTCGAATACGCCGACTGGTTAAGCGCTGCCCACCAGGCCGCATACGAATCCGGCGTTCCAGTGGCAC
>CABTZC010000004.1 GCA_902489185.1 uncultured Brevibacterium sp.
GCCCATCCTTGTCGGAGTTTGATGCCGTCTTCGTAGGTGAAGCCGGTGTCGTATTCTGCGGGTCCGATGGGTTCGTCGGGTTGTGTAAATAAGTGAAGACTTTGATCCGTAATGAGTGTGCAAGATTATTCGTCGGTTATGAAGGCCATGGCAATGCGACGATCATGCAAGAGCTAAATGAAGAGTGTCAAAGCGTTGACAGAGCGGCCTGCTGACCCTAGTGTCGTATATACAGATGCAGCGTCGCATATAGGAGCAATGGCAATGAAGCAATTGTTTAATTGGAACTATGTAAGAGTCCGAAGCATAGCGGTCTTGTCCGCGGTCACCATGATGCTTGGCCTTGTTGCATGCTCCTCGGGTTCGGAGAGCTTTGAGATCCGAATTGCCGATAGCTACTCGCCTAAGCACCCTTTTGGAAAATACGGCACTGCACACTTTATTGAGGGCTTGGAGTCTAGCGGGGTCGCCGTCGAGTATTACCCTTCTGGTCAACTTGGCAACGCCCGCGATCTTGCCAACATGGTGCGTGAAAACGCACTCGACATTGCACCAGCGAGCCCAGCATATCTAGAGGATGAATTACCGCTTTCGAGCGTGTCAGATCTGCCTAATATGACTGACGATGCCTGTGTGGCTGCAAACGCAATGATGAAGCTACTTTCCCCTGGTGGCACGCTTTACGAACGAGAATACAAGCCAAGGATGATGCGCCCACTATGGGTAGCGATTATTCCTAGCTACGAAATCATGACGGCCCAAAGGAAGGTTTCCACTCCTCAAGATCTCAATGGCCTACTGATGCGTTCCTCAGGAGGCGCATTTGATGTCACAACCGCAACTCTCGGGGCGTCCCCAGTGAGCATGACTGCGGCCGACACCTTTGAAGCTCTTTCTCGAGGAACTGTTGACGGAACCGCGTTCCCTTTTATCAGTGCCGTGTCATACGACCTTGGAGGCGTTGCAAAGTACTCAACAGAGGGTCTAAACGTAGGTGCCGTAGGGATCCCGTACGTCATCGCTGAATCGACTTTCGAAAAGATGACGGATAGCCAACAAGAAGAGCTGAGAAGTTTGTCCGAGAAAACCAATAGCACATTATGCGAAGGGATAAACGAGGACCAAACGACCTCGAAGAAAAAACTTGAAGAGTCAGGAGTGGAGTTTACAGCAATTACAAGCGCAGATCGTCCGCTGTGGGAGGAAACTATGGCGACTGCAAAGAATGACTGGGCACAGAGCCTCGATGCTGTGGGTCGGCCAGGCTCCGAGGTGCTGGCTGAGTATGAAGCAGCGATCAAGGAGTTCGAGGGACAAAGGAAGCGGTCATGAAATTCCTTGAACAGGCACGAAAAGCTATTTATGTGTCATCCGTAGTGGTGACAGCAGTGCTTCTTTCGATCATGTGTCTAATTATGGCTGTTGAAGTCCTTGCCCGATATGTAACGGGTAGCCCGCTTGGATGGAATGTTTCACTCATCGAGAAAATACTGCTCCCTGGGGCCGTTTTCCTCGCGCTTCCTTGGGCATATGTTGACGGAGCACATGTGCGCGCCGAGATGCTCTACGCGCGTAGCGGGAAGACAGTCAAGAAAATCTTTGATGCGTTCGGATTCACAAGTACATTCGTTTGTCTCGTTTTGCTAGCACTAGGCGGAATCGCGATCTGCAGTTACTTCCTGTCTACAGGGGCGATTCCCCCTCCGCTGTCGTCGCAATTGAGAATCCCAACCTGGGTTACGTATGCCTTCTTGCCGATCGGGGCGGTATCTACGCTCTTGATCATGGTGATTGACCTTGTTGTTAGGCCGAACAGGATGTCATAACAATGCTTGTAGTCTTGATTTCAGCGTTGCTTCTGGTCTTAATCTTGACGCGTACGCCTGTGGCCTTCGCTATCCTTCTGAGTGGAATTATCGGGTTATTGGTGGTTGGGGGGCCGAGTTTGGTCCTTACATCACTCGAAACCCTGCCTGTTTCAGCGATTGGGAAAAACTCACTCGCTGCAATTCCTCTCTTCATCTTGATGGCTCAATTCATCCTCAAAAGCGGATTCTTAGCGGACTTGTTTGATTCGGCTCAAAAGGTAGTCGGAAAGGTGCCAGGGGGCACTGCGATCGCCGCGATTGGCGCTGGGGCAGTTTTCGCTAGTGTCTCAGGGTCGTCCACTGCAGCAGCTGCCACTCTCGCCCACACATCAACTGAACAACTTATTCGGCAGGGTTACAGCAAGCCCGTAAGTACTGGGGCCGTTGCAGCGGCAGGCACGTTGGCCGCTATGATTCCGCCGAGTGTGTTACTAGTTTTTTATGCGATTACTGCAGATACTCCAGTGGGAGCCACTCTAATTGCTGGGATAATCCCGGGACTACTAGTAGCAGTGGCGCTCTGTTCCACAGTGATTATCTATCTAGCTATCCGCAACGAAACAATTCCACCCGGTGTAACAGCCAATGTATCTGACCGTGCTCGGGCCCTGGTTAAAGTCCTCCCGATGTTAGCTCTCTTTGTCATTGTCGTCGGAATGGTATTCCTTGGGATTACTACTGCGACTGAAGCAGCTGCCGTTGGAGCTATGCTCGCTTTTGTGCTGATGGCAATACGCAGAGAAGCGACCTGGGCGAATATAGTCACCTCATTGAAAGAGACCATCAGCTCAACTGCGATGATTCTATGCATCGTTTTTGCTGCTCATATTTTTAGTCACTTCATCGTTGAAACACACACTACTAATGCCGTGGTCACATACCTGTCATCTTTGCAGATGCCACCACTCTTAGTCGTGGGCATAATTGCACTCGGCTACCTGGTCCTGGGTTTCTTCATGGACCAAATGGCAATCATCGCACTCACTGTTCCAGTAACCTTGCCCGTCGTCGAAGCCTTTGGATTCGACCCCATCTGGTTCGGAATCCTTGTAATTCTTCTCGCGGAAGTCGGTCTTATTACACCTCCCCTTGGGCTGAACGTCTTTGTTGTTGCGCGAGCAGTTAAGTTGCCGGTGGAAACGATTTTCCTTGGAGCCACTCCTTTCGCCGTGGCCATTCTAATCGTCGGAATCATCCTGTTCTTGTTCCCTTCGATTACCCTTCTGCTACCAAACTTCATGAATTGAGAAAGAATGACTAATTCAACCAATCATCAGCCAGACAAGTCTCACAACAAGGGACCGCTCGAAGGTCTCAAAGTTCTAGAAATCTCGTCGGTTATTATGGTTCCCTTTGCTGGTTCGATACTTGCAAAACTCGGGGCAGACGTTCTCCGCATTGAACCACCTAACGGGGATTCGCTCCGCCAAACAGGTGCTCAACGCGACTACCGTGTATCCGGTTCAGTAGTTAGCTTCTGGGATCAGAAACGGAGCCTTACTCTTGACCTCAAATCCGACAATGGTCGCAAGCTTTTGTCCGCGCTTTTCGAAAACGCAGACATTATTATCACAAACTTGTTAGCCTCCACGCGTGAAAAGCTCGGAATTACCTGGGCGATAATACGTGAACTGAATCCACGTGCGATCTTTTGCACCGCACAGGGATTCAAGACAGGCTCAGAATGGGAAGATCGGCCAGCGTACGATGACACTATTCAGGCAGCATCCGGCATCTGTGACATATATCGCCTTTCATCCGGTACTCCGCGGCTGGCGCCCTATGTAGTTGCAGATAAGGTTTGTGGCATCACAATCGTGTACTCCTGCCTCGCAGCGCTTCACCACCGAAGTTCAACCGGACGAGGACAACACGTTGAGGTTCCCATGATGGACACGATGGTTCATTTCAACTTGGCAGAACAACTAAATGATTATGCCTTCGACCCGCCCTTAGGATCAGCTGGGTGGCATCGCACTCTCGCACCGCAACGTCGCCCTCATGAATGTCGAGACGGATGGGTATGTGTGCTCCCATACACCGACAAGAATTGGAGTGCATTCATGGAACACATTGGGGCTCCTTCTGATGAGTACAACCATCTCCAGACTCGTAAAGGACGCATTCAACACGCAGACGAAGTCCACACGTTGATAGAGTCATACACACGCGTTAGAAAAGCTGAAACTGTACAAGACGAACTTGCCAGTCTTGGAATCCCATATTCGGAAGTGAACTCCCTCGAATCATTAATGGAGCACGATTACTTGAGAAGTATGAACACTATCTCCCGTGTAAGCAACCCCGAGATAGGCAATTACTGGAGAACAACACCTAACATCTCATTCAGTGAGTCTCCCTGCTTAAGTGCTGAGATCGAAGACTTTTTTAAACTAAACCAAAGCAAGGCAATTGAAGAATGGACTCGATAGAGTGAGTGATCATAAAGAGTACATCGTTAAGTACTGGAACCAGCTGGAGGAGTACAGTCCACCGAAACACTCAGGCACTGTTAATCGCCGACTACTATCGGGCAATGAGACTGGGGACAGTTACAGTACAGTGTTCGGCCGAATAGAACCGGGAGGCAAAGCCGAAAGGCACAAACACCTTATTTCCAGTCAGTTACTTGTAATTTTGGCGGGTACAGTCCTAGTGGACCTAGACGGTCAAGAGTTCGAGCTTGGTAAAGGTGATTCAGTCTACATTGAGCCCAATGTACCTCACTTGGTCACTGTAACTTCTAGGGACGCTGTTGAGCTCATTAACGTATATCAGCCTCCCTTGGCCGGAAACGACATCATAGGAGCCTAGGGCGTTGGCTACTGAGCATCGGACAGTGGGACGAATCATCGATATCCTTGAGTGTGCCGTTCGACACCCAGAAGGGTCAACACTAGCCGATTTTGTCAAACAACTTGATGCCCCCCGCTCGACAGTTCATGGGTTTGTAAACGGCCTGGTGGCACGTGGGTACTTGGCGGAACTGACCCAAGGAACTTATGTCCTTGGGCCTGGCGCTCAGTCATTCATTTCCTCTAGCTCAACCCCAATACGGACATATGTTGAGCCTGCAATGCGAAAGATCGCTGTCGCCACAGGTGAAACAGTAACCTTAGCCGTCCCTATGGGATCATCGTTGACCTACGTGCATGCAATCAAGTCGCCGCGAAGAATAGGATATCAGCCAGACTTGCTTGTGCGACGACCATGGTGGCCAACCAGTGCAGGAAAAATTTTTCTCGCCACAGGTGTCGTCGGTGGCAACATCGCGGATGTCAAAGTCTCCTTGAAACGCGAACGAATCGAATTTGAAGAAGAAATTGAGAACGTTCGTATCCGCCAATATGCAACGAACGTTGGTGAGACCGAAGCTGATGTCGCAGCTGTCGCAGTCGCTGTGACGTTCGGAGACGAAACAATTGGTTCAGTAACCGTCGGTGGCCCGAGACATCGCGTTGAGCCGTTTCTGGCTGACTATTCAGCCGTTTGCTTGAGCTCTGTGCAAGACATCGAGCATTAGCCCTGTAGCCTGAACCAGCATTGGTCCGAATCTCCTTTCAAACATTTTCTCGCGATAGGCGTGCATTGACATTAGTTGGGCGAGCTGGTGAATGACGTTGCAAGAATGTGAAACTATTTGTGTGGACCAACTAATGAAGTGCGAATGTCTCGTTTGTGTCACACAGTTTCTTCGTCACGGTCGGCTTTCAGATTACTGTTTGATCGGACTCCAGATTAAAAGTAGGCCTTCACATCCTTTGCAAGAAAACTGTTTTCAACCTTTCTTGCAACGTTCGACTTCTTCGAGGTGTTTGCGACCACTAGCGTGAACGTGGTCACGGCATAACCGTTCCGCTTCAGCTTCATCCGTTTGTTCTATGGCTTTGTAAAGTTTATGGTGAACCGCCACAGTGTTCTTGGGTCATTCTTTGTGGGCCTACAACGAGTCTGGTTGGGGAACAGGAAATTTCCACCACAATTATTGTATGCGAGGGGCAATCACATCGGGGCAATCTCATTGTGAAATTCGCGTGACAACTTTGCGTGCTCCACCGCTTGGAAGTCGATTTCAGCTAGTTGCTCTGCCATCAGGAGCTCATCGTGTAGGCGAGCAAGGTCCTAGGTAGTTCGTTGAGCCCAGCAGATTCAGCGAGCCAGGCCATAAACGCTTCGAACCCGCGCGTCGTCCAATATCCGGCCGTTGCTTAGTCGATGACGCGCCACAGTTTTTGCACCGCCAGCGGGTTCGTCCAGCACTGGTTTTTCGTTCTTAACAAGCTTGTTTTCGCATACACCACAACGTGGCTGATTTCTAGCACCATGCATGATACATGCTTACAAAGCATGTACAACCGCCTAAAGCCCTACGGAACACTGGGCAAGAAGCCCCTACCGTACACACTTTTTGGCCTATAACCCTCACTTTGCGCTAGCTTCTGCACGGCCCTGGTCTTCGAAGCCTCAGCTTTTGGCTCGGTAGGTCGCGATAATTACACCTGTCGTGGTGATAGTGGGCTCTCCAACAAGCTCCAGATCCTCCGAAACCGCTCCGTCAGGGAACTGCCGCCACCCCTTGCCGAGCACAAGTGGATGAATCATCAACTGGTATTCATCGATAACTCCGGGCTTAGCGCGCAACGACTGGATCAGTTTGTTGCTCCCCATGATGAGCAAATCTGGCCCGTTTTGCTTTTTCAGCTCTTCCACGGCCGCAATCACATCGCCCTTAAGCAGAGTCGAATTCTCCCAGATCAGTGGCTTTTGGGCGGTAGAAGAAGCGACATACTTGGGTGTGTTATCAAGCACTTGGGTGAAGGGATTTCCAGTTTGCCCGTGCCACGCAGAATAGAGGTCTTCATAGGTGCGTCGGCCCAACAGGAGTTCGGCCCCACTGGCCATGCCGGCACCTATAGCCGCACTCTTCACGTCATCGTTGTATTCTTGCGCCCATCCGCCGCGATCGAAGCCGTTCCGTTTATCTTCGTCGGGACGTCCAGGGGCTTGCATTACGCCGTCCAAGCTGACGTTGTTAAGCACGATTACTTTGCGCGTATCTTCCTCCAGAAATCGTAATACAAGCATAAAAGAGGCCGTCCACTCCTCAAGAGAGCGGACGGCCTCGTAACCAGAACTAGCTACCGAATCTCGCTGGTGAAACCGAGATAGTGCTGTCGCGACGATGAATAACTATGGCTGAAGACCTAGTTTCGTCGTTCGAGTACTGTCACTTACGAGTTCTGCGAGTCCAAGCAACGGTGACTACACCCGTGCAGATGAGAATGAGAGCCACGGTAGCGCTTTGAACGATGTTCGCACCTGTGCGTGGCATGTCACCGCTGTCCTTTTCAGCGTGAGCAGGAGCGTCAGAGGACTGATCATCGGAGGGTTCGTCACCAGGTGTTTCCGACGGGCCAGCGTCTGAACCGTCTTTGTCGTCATCCCGGGAATCCCCATTATCGGTGGGGCGGGGTTGCGTTTCCGCGCCACAGTCGATCTCCGTTTTGAGCTGGTCAGGTGAGACCGAGGTGCCAAAGTCGGTAGCCACGGCGACAGAGAAATCTTGCCGACCTGTGCGAGTTCCACAGACCTCTTCCTTCTTGAACGACACCTGAGCTTGTCCGGCGCCGTCAGTGGTGATGATCGAGTCCGTTGTGTTGGCCTTCGGTTCGACAAGCGAGTTATTCACGTCCGCTGTGCGTTTTGCATCACCGATGGTAACCGTGACTTTTTTAGTCACGCCCGGACCTTCAGAGAAGGAAAGTCCGCGCATGTCGACTGGAATGTCACCCTGTTTATTAGGAGCACCGACAGTGACTCCCACAGAGGACTTCTGGGCTCGCGGTTCGCGCACCTTTTCACCCAGATACTTCGCCAGCTGGTCACGGTCCAGGTTACCCATGTTCACAAGGTTCTTGCCTGCGGTGAGAGCGTCAAACGAGTCTCCACCTTCAAGCAGGAACGTGACAGAGCCGATCGTGTACTTGCGTTTAAGGTCCAATGGCTCGTCATTGACGTACACGGAGGTAATCCGCTCACCGTACTTGGCACTAGGGTCGTAGGTGTATCGCACATTGGAAGAGAGACCCAGCTTGAGAAGTGGTCGCGAGTTCTGCGAATTGAGATCTGTCTTCCATTGCTGCTCGAGTGCCTTCTTGAAATCGGCGCCACTCACAGTGACGTACCCCAATTCGTTGCCAAATGGAGCCACGTCGAATACCTGACGGTAGCTGATTGAGCCGTCTTTGCGCGGACGCAGGTCTTCTCGCAAACCACCAGCATTGATAATCCCAATGTCGACCTTGGAGCCGTCCTTGGTGAGTACGGTGTCCTTCATCGAGTCGGCGACCATGTCACCCAGGGTGGATTCGATTCCTCGGTTTGAACCCGGGACGGGGTTTTCTTTGTCGTTCGCGGCGAAAACTCCACGCGCAAAGCCTTGCTTGTACCCTTGGGCAACGGGCTTTTCGCCTTCTTTGTCTGCCTTCTTCTTAGCGGTCGCAACCATTTGCGCGACGCTTGCGTCCTCGCCACACTCGGCTACCTTCGCAGCAGGAATCAGTTCGACATCAGACGACAGGACCTTCTTGGTTTTGGTATCAATCTGAACAGATACTTTGGACAGATTGTCCATGTATGAACCGGAGGCCGTGGCTACCAGGGTATTGCCCTGTGAACCCTTGACGTTCTCAAACTTGTACGGCACGTGCGTGTCACCGCCCATGAGGGCATCGACGTACTTGCCCATCTTAGGGTAGGTGTTTGCCGCATCGTCATCGATCATGGCGACAACGACATCCGCTTTTCCAGATTCCTTCAGTTTCTGCGCCTGCTTGTTTGTCACTTCTGCTGGGTCGGCGAACTTCATGCCAGCGGTTGTGCCCGGGGACAGCTTGTATGGCACGTCTTGTGCGATTCCACCAATGAAAGCAACTCGGACGCCAGCAGCGGTGGTAACGATTTTGTGGTCACCGAGCACGTCATCAAGCGATCCGCTGACGTTGGCGGCTAGATAGGGAAACCCAAACTTGCTGTACGACACACCGTTGACGGTTGCACCCTTCGTTCGCGCACGGAATACGTCCTGGCCGTCGTCCAGTTCGTGGTTTCCAATTGTCGAGGCGGCAGGGTTGAGGGCGCTGAGCGCGTCGACTGTGGGGTTGTCGTGGAGGATGCCCGAGGTGAAGGTGGAGGCACCGATGTTGTCCCCAAGCAAAGTGAAGGTCGAGTTGGGGTTGGTGGTGCGGGCGCGATCAAGATAGCACTTCATAGACGCTGCGCCAGCCTCGACGATGTTGCCGTCGTCGTCCGTCTTTTGTTCGATGTGACCATGCACGTCCGTAAGGTTGTACAGGTCCAGCGATACAACGTCAGCTGAATCGGCGGCTGCTGTAGGTGATGGAACGCTAGCTGCGTGAGCGGCGGTCGGTCCCATGGCCACAGCGAGGGCGGCGATCCCGGCGAGCACAGACCGGTAGACAGGTAATTGCACGAGTACTCCTGGAGTCGAATGCTTTGTGATGGGCACGAGCTGTGGACCGAAGGGGCCAAATACGTCAGGTAATGCCACCGAGATCGATAGCCCGCAAAAAAATAATACGCCACGGCGAACTTCTATGTTGTTTAATAGATGTACAGTAAGTTACTAATTAACAAACTTATGAATGTGGGCGTCCGCGATGTTTCGTCCCACTGTGATACGTCGGTATCATCAGCGCACTTTTCGAGACCATCGCGTGTGCGTAGCTCGCTCCGCGCGTTCTGACGGTAACCTTGAGGTATGTCTGTCTCTGAGCTGTCCACGAGTGCCCAGAATTACCTAAAGGTAATCTGGGGTTTGACGGAATGGAGTTCGGAGCCCGTTACACCTACACGGATCTCCGAACGCATTGGCCTAAAACTTTCATCGGTTTCCGATGCTGTCCGGCGTCTGACCAGTCAAGGTTTGCTGACCCACGCACCCTACGGATCTGTTGAACTAACGGAGTCTGGCCGCAAGTATGCGCTTGCGATGATCCGCCGGCACCGGCTCATTGAGACTTTCCTTGTTGAAACGCTGGGCTATACCTGGGACCAGGTACATGACGAGGCTGAAAGCCTCGAACACGCCGTTTCGGACTTCCTCATCGACCGCATTGATGCACTTCTCGATCACCCAACCCGAGACCCTCACGGTGACCCGATCCCGTCTAAAGACGGTAAGCTCGATGTCCCTGATGCGCAAACATTGTCCGAGGTCGGCCCGGGGAAAGACGTTATAGTTGAGCGAATCTCCGACAGTGACCCCGCCCTTCTGCAGTATTTTTCCGAGCAGGAAATCTGTGTAGGCGTGCGTCTTGCAGTCGCCGAGGGTGGTCCTTTTTCTGGTGCGTTGCTGGTGACTCCTGCCCGCCGAGGTGCCAAGACCGTACCGCTGGGTCGCTCGGCTACCGATGTGCTTTACGTATCGCTCGCGGCCAGCTGAGGTTTGGTAGTTGACTGCGTAGCGCGAGCATTTAGCCGACTTCGGCGCCAGTTCGCGATGAGTCCGTGCCGTGGTGCGCATAAATAAGCACATGTGAACACGCAACCCTGGGTGAGGACGATAAGGCCGCCGGGCGAGGCGTCAAACCAGTAACTCAGGTAGATGCCCGCAATTGAACAGCCTGCCGACAGCGTCGGGGCAATGACCAGCATTCTGCTGAACTTTTCGGTCACCAGACGAGCCGTCGCACCGGGGATGATGAGCATTGCTACGACGAGCACGACCCCCACAATCTGGAGGGCAATGACGGTTGTCAGCGCGAGGACGCCGAGCAGGAGAGCTCCCAGGCGTCGGGCAGAGATACCAATGACACGCGCGTGAGTTGGATCGAAGGCGAAGAGAGTGAGATCACGACGTTTGATGACAAGGATGGCTAAAGCAACTGCCGCAAGCACACCAATCTGTACGAGATCACTGGTAGAGATACCCAAGATGTTGCCGAACACAATGTGACCGAGGTTGGTTTGGCTGGGCGTCACTGAAATGAGCACAAGTCCACCTGCGAAAAGCGTCGTGAACACGATGCCTATAGCCGCGTCCTCTTTGATCCGGGTGTTAAACCTGACTGCACCTATGAGACCAACGGTGATAAACGCGAAGACAACTGCTCCCAGGGCGAAAGGAAGACCCAAAATATAGGCAAGAACAACGCCTGGTAGCACCGCGTGCGACACCGCGTCCCCCATGAGCGACCACCCGATGAGCACTAACCAGCATGAAAGGAGCGCACACACCACTGAAGCAATGACAGTAGCCACAAGAGCGCGACTCATGAATTCGTAGGAAAGCGGCACCAACAGCAGATCGTAGATCGTCATGCTACCGCCTGACCGTCCCACGAACCCTTGCCCAGGGGATTGAGTCCAAAAGCCTCGGTGAGCCGATGAGGTGAGAGCACCTCGGCGACAGACCCCGAATACAGAACCGTGCGCTTGAGCAGGATCGCCTCGTCAGCAAGACCAGGTAAGGCGTGGAGGTCGTGCGTGGAGACCAACACCGTTCCGCCTGTGGCTGCGAACTCCCGGAGCAGCCGCACGATTGTTGCTTCAGAGCGCTTGTCGACCCCTGCGAACGGTTCGTCAAGAAGCACAATGTCTGCGCCTTGGGCCAGACCACGAGCCAAGAACGCGCGCTTTCGCTGGCCGCCGGAAAGCTGTCCGATTTGCCTCTTGGCGAGAGGCCCGAGTTCAACCCGGTTGAGCGCTTCGGTGACGGCTTCACGGTCAGCTGCTCGCGGCCGGCGTGTGAGTCCGAGGCGACCATAGCGACCCATCATAACGACCTCGGCGACAGAGAGGGGGAAGGACCAATCGACATCTTCGCTCTGAGGAACGTACCCGAGGAGCCCCTTGCGGCGGGCCTGTGCTGGTGTTTGACCATCGAGCAGGATCGTTCCAGAGGTCGGCTGGACCATCCCGGTGAGTGCTTTGAAGAGCGTCGATTTTCCCGAACCGTTCATGCCGATGAGCCCCGTGACTTTGCCGGCGGCGACCGTCATTGACGCGTTTTCAAGAGCACGCACGCTACCGTAATCGACAGTTAGTTGTGATGTTTCAATTGCGGTGGTCATGAATTCTTCCCCGTAAGCCCAGCGGCAATGGTGCGGGCGTCGTGACGCATGAGATCCAGGTAGGTGGGAACAGGGCCGTCAGCCTCGGACAGCGAATCGACGTACAGCGTTCCTCCGAACTTTGCTGGGGTCGCGTCGACAACTTGCTGCATGGGTTTGAGCGAGACGGTCGATTCACAGAACACTGCTGGAACGGAGTTCTTTTTAACGAACTCAACGGCGCTCGCCACCTGTTTTGGAGTTCCCTCTTCTTCCGCGTTGACCGGCCACAAGTACTTTTCGGTCAGACCTGCATCGCGGGCCAGGTAGGAAAACGCTCCCTCGCATGTCACAAGAGCACGCTTCTCTTTGGGAACGTCAGCGAGTTCGTGTGTGAGCTCGTCATGGATTCCCTGCAGGGACTTCTTGTACTCCTTGGCGTTGCTGGCAAAGTCGTCAGCGTGCTCAGGGTCAAGCTCGCTGAAGGCCTTCACCATATTGTCCACATAAAGCTGGACGTTTTTTGGACTCATCCAGGCGTGTGGGTTTGGTTTGCCCGCGTAGGCGTCCTCGCTAATGTTCATCGGTTCCACGCCTTCAGAGACAACTGCGTGGGGCACCTTTGCTTCTTCAACGAACTGTTCGAACCAACGTTCGAGGCCAAGTCCGTTGTCGAGGATGAGGCTGGCCTGTGAAGCCTTCCGCACATCACCGGGGGTCGGTTCGTAGTCGTGGATCTCCGCACCTGCCTTAGTGATCGACTCGACCTGCAGATGGTCACCCGCAATGTTCTGCGCTATGTCCTGTAGCACGGTGAAGGTAGTAAGCACCGTAGGCTTCCCGCCGTTCGATGCTTTCGCTCCATTCTTGGCGTTGCCACAGCCGGTGAGTGTGAGTGCCAGGATGGCGCACATGGCCACCAGAACTGTTCCGATTTGTTTCCGCATTCCGAACCTTCTTTTCCAAAACTGCGTGAAAGAAACGCAAACAATATGTATGGACGAATCATAATGTTCGTCGGGGCGTAGTTACAACCCTAGTGTATGCGAAGTGACAGTCGGGATGCTGATCCTGGTCGTTACTGACACAGGCGCCCTGATAGCCGGCTGGGGGCTAGACGAGGCCCCTCGGTTAACACCACGTATCAGCCACCTCGGCCCGCTAGGTGCGGGGTGTAATCGCCACTGTCTTTGCTACATTCACCGCACTTTTTGCACACGAAGTGGGTGGCGCCGAGGTGCCTGGATGGTTGGGTATTGTCGCTCCGCTCATTTTGTCGATCTTCTTGTGTACTGTGCTGGCGGGCCCTCACGTTGACCTGTCATGAACGCGAAACCACTCATTGCCTCAGCAAGAGTGCCGAAATCGAGAAGTGGGTTGAGTGCGCACCTAGTTTTGAGGAAACTGTGTCTCTGTTCATACTTGTTTCATGCATGAACAGGATCGCCAGCACCGCTTGGCGGACGCGTTGTTAAGCGGCCCTCGCGGTCGGCGGCTGTTGCTGGAATACGCGCTCGCCTCGGAACGGATCGAGGGCAAGGATGAGCGAGACGATTCACTCAGCTTGGCGGTGTTCATTGCGTCCTATCACCTCGAATTGCGCAGTGGATCGACTTCAGGCGCGCTGATGGGTCCAGGTGCCAAGGAGATAAGAAAAATGGTGGTCACACCGGAGGAGACTGCCGCACGTTTAGAGGGCGTGACTTTAGCTGAAGTGACGCCGAGGTCGTTGCTGTCGAGCCTGTTGCCGGCGGTGGAGACGGCGGCATACTGGCAGGAGCCCCAAGGTGACGATGTTCTGGCTGCGACCGACCCCATGCCGGCCGGACTGCGCCGGGTCGCTGAACACCTCGCAGCTTCGACGCACACAGACTGGTGGACCACTCCAGTGGAGGAGTCCTCACAATGGACTGTGCAGTGGGACGGCGAGCTTCGACGGGTTCCGGAAGATCCGTTGCGCGTATTGCGCACAGTGCGGGCGAAAGACGGAGACGATGAGAAGTTGGCTGCACGCGAGCGCCCCACGGATCCAACAGCATCTTGGAGCGGGATTTGGTGGTCCACGCCTCCACGTGATCTCCCGTCGTCGACTCGGGAGCTGTTTGACGCGAGCCCTGCTGGGCTGTGGCTGGTAGAGGACAGTATGGGGTGGGAGACCGCAGAAACCCTACGGTTGGAAGTTCCTGAGGGACTCCGCGTGTATGAGATCGATTCGGCAGAGGCGTGGGCTGAGCTGTGCAGGCGGTTCCCGTTTGAGCAAACGGCACAGAAACGTCATGACTGGTATCTGACCACCGGGCGAACCGGAAAGTGGGTGGTCCCAGACTGGGCAAAGGTCGCTGAGCATTACGATGCAGTACACCTCCAGGTCGCTGCGTACCTTGCGGCAGCGGGGACGGCGATCCCGGTTGATGCTGACACAGCGACAGTGATTGCCGGCTGGGGGCCAGACGAAACCTATTGGTTCACGCCGCGTGTCAGCCACCTCGGCACCCCTACCGCGTGGATCCTTACGGAAGACAGCATCGACTACCTTTGGGAGCGCCGGCCCAGCTAGGTTCCGCACCTCGCACCCCTTGGGGCTGTTCGTGGTACCCCTCGACGTTCGGTAGTCACCGGCGCTGGCTGTCCGTCCTGGCTAGCGAAGCAGCGGGAGGGTGAGTGGGTAGCGGTACATCTCGTGGCGGGAAGCAGCCATTGCCGCCAGGATTGGGATAACGATGCTGACGATGTAGACGACCGCCCAGATGATGAAAGATACGGGCAACAAAATGACAGTGAAGGCGAGGACCGTGGCGGCCGCCGAGGCGAGCGCCAGGGTCACTGCGAAGTTGAAGGATCCTGCGGCTGCATTGCGCACGAAGGCGCTTTTGTCTTTGTAGATGAACCACACAATGAGCGGTCCCACGAAGGAGAGCATTCCCACGCTCACCACTGAGGAGATGATGAGTGAGAGGTGGGACAGGATCGCCCAGGTACGTTCGGTCGACGGATCGGTGGTCTGATGCGTGCTGTATGTCTCGTTCATGTCTTCTATTCTTCCGTGCTCAGCTAGGCGCGACCATGCGGTTTTCCTCCAAGTTCTAGCGGATGCAACCCGTAAAACACGTGCCTGCAGTATCTTTGAGCGCAATACACGCTGGAGGAAAACGACATGCTTGTCTTGCAGCCCGCCTGCTGTTTCAGTTCTTAGGCGAACCGGGTTCCACAATGAGCGCGAGTCCTGCAGCGAGGTCTGCTAGCAACTGCTTCGTCGAGTCCACAGGAGCGTTGAGGTAGTCGATCGTCAGCCCGTTGACCAGTGCAGTGACAAGACGAGCTCCTTGCTCAGGCGACAGCCCGCGGGCCAGCTTTCCAAAACGTTGCGCTGCTTCGAGACCTTCAGATACGCGGGCTCGAAAGCTCGTCACCTCGGCGTCATACAGGTCAGCCAGCCATTCGCGCGTTGAGGCGGCAGCCCCCACGATGACCCACACAGCGGAATCCTCGCGTTGAACAGGTCCGATCGGCAAGAGCTCGGCTAAGCGACCGTGGATAACCGCGTGAAGATCCGTCGCATCCGTATGCGTGAGGGCCCGCGACTCCTGGCGCTGCAACGACCTGACAAAAGCTTTCGCGATGATGTCGTCCCGTGTACCCATTTGGTACTGGACGGTCCCAGGGGCCACGCCTGCCTCAGTGGCGACATTGCGCACGCTCAGGGCATCGAGGCCCTGGCTGACCATCACGCGAATGGCGGCATCAGCGACCACTGCGGCGGTGCCGGTGATGGGTGTCTTGCGATCAACGGGCATAGGGCTCCAATCTTCCGTGACTCAGATGCAATGAGTCATTTGTGAGCGTAGTTGCACTCGCTTTTGGCGTCTTATACGATCGTATCAATTCGTTTTCATACGAACGTATTAAAACGAGGTCAAAGCCTTCCTTGAAGCTGAGGCTAACCCCTCGCGTGAACATCCGACTACTGGAGAAAGCCATGACAGACTTCCTTCCCCTTGCCGGCCTTGCACTCGTAGATAGTTTGAGCGCAGGTACCCTTGTCATTCCGATTGCCCTGATTTTTATGTGGCGACGAGTCCGGGTTGGCCTGTTGGGCACCTACCTCGCGACGATCGCCACAGCCTACTTCGGCCTCGGGGTTGCGTTGCTACTGGGGTTCGATGCGGCAGTTACAAGGCTTTCTGGAGTAAGCGAAACTGACTGGTTCCGGTGGGTGACGCTTGTTCTGGGTGCGGGGCTTTTCGTCTTCGGAGTGTTTTCGCCAAACCCCAAAAAACACGTGGACACGCAGACCGCCGGCGCCGAGGTGCCGGAGGGCCGGGCTTCTCACCTCGCCAAGAGTGCGTCGCTGAGTGTGACCGGCATGGTTGGGCTGGCGTTGGGCGCTGCAGTCGTCGAGGCGGCGACGATGTTGCCCTACTTAGGCGCGATGGGGATTATCCAGTCCATGCCTTTTGGGTTTAGTGGCAAGGTCGCGCTTATTGCGGGTTACTGCATCATCATGATCCTGCCGGCGATTCTCGTGGCTGTCATTGCAGGTTTCGCGGGACCGTCTATTTTTCCGCGATTGGAGCGCGCTATGCGTCGGTTGGAATATGAAGCTAAGGTGACGCTGCTGTGGATCGCGGCAATCGTGGGAGGCTACATGGCGATGTCGAGTGCACTACGGCTCGGGCTGATCGGTTGAGTGTCAGGATTAGCATTGAGCGGTATCGTGCGTTCATCCTCCCACATCAATCCGCTTTTTCGTGCCGCGCATTAAACGCCCACACCAAGCAGAAACATCCGAAAGCGACGATCCCTAACGCCATTACCGTCAGCAGGTACGGTCCAAACGGTTGATCAACCAACGTGCGCAATGCCGAGTTCGTGCCACCGGCCGCCTCGGGGTCATGCGTGATCGACGACCACAAAAACAAACCACCCACAAAAATGATCGCGACCCCTTTAGTGATGTAACCAATCTGGCCCAGGCGTTTCACCCACAGGGCGACGCCCCCATCCAGGTCATCCTCAAACGACTTTTTTACCCCAGAAACAATCTGGCCCACGCCAACGGCAGCAATCACAACACCGGCCAGAGCGATAATCACGACACCGCCAGGCATACCCAACACCTGGCCCACCATGGACTCTTGCTTTTCTTCACTATCTCCGCCAGCACCCGCAACGGCTTGAACGGCGCTGGCACACAAGAACGCGTACACGGCACTGCGACCCACTGACGCAATCCTTTTGAACAACCGCTTTGCACCCGAATACTGCTGATTGCCAATCGCTGCTTCAATGAGCTGCCACACCACCAGCGCAGCCAATCCAACCGCACACACAATCAGCACCACGTATCCAAACGGTTGTTGTGCAATTTGCTGAGTCGCCCCGGAGTTAGAGGCTTCCTGTCCGCTGGTACCTCCGCCCCACGCGATCTGCACACAGATGAACGCAATGACCAAGTGCACTACGCCGTAGGCAAGTAGACCTACTGTGACAAACCCGCGATACACCGGATTCTGCTGGATCACTTCACCGGCTTTTTCAGCTGTCTCACTATGTGCGTCACCTGCTTTGTGGGCGACGTTTTCCGCTTTGTCTGCAACGTCTTGTGCCTGGTCAGCCACGTCTTTGGACTTGTCTGTGAGGTCGCTCATACCTCAAATTTACCGGAGCGAACGCGGAAAACCACTTGCAATCGAGTTTTGTATCAGTACATACTATGTATTGATACATACAGCTACGGAAGGAAGTGACATGAACACCACGATCTGGATCATCATTTCAGTGGGGGTGCTTTTTGCAACAGCCCCCGTCACTAGCGGTATGCGCAAAGTGAATGAAAAAGAACTCGCCAAATAC
This sequence comes from uncultured Brevibacterium sp., assembly GCA_902489185.1. Taxonomy (GTDB): domain Bacteria; phylum Actinomycetota; class Actinomycetes; order Actinomycetales; family Brevibacteriaceae; genus Brevibacterium. The sequence continues at coordinate 17,795 of CABTZC010000004.1, forward strand.
GCAAACAAACAGAAACTTCCAACCCCTAACCACCTCCGCCCGGCCCTCATCGAACGAATCACACAACGCGAACGTGCGGCCTTGACCTGCGGAATTGCTGGAATCGTCACCAGCTTCGTGATCGGAGTCCTTCTTCAGACCGCATTCGGCGGCTGGGACGCCGACATGCCAATCGCTGGCCCAATCACCCTCATGGGTGTGGCATTCGGTGGAGGACTGGGTGGCCTCGTCGCCACCTACCGAACCAAACCGCTAGCCCCTGAACAACCTCGGGTAGCCCGCCCCATTGAAACAACCCTTGGCGACTACGTCAGCAAAGGTGAGCGGATCGCACTGTGGCTCGCGCCCGTCAGCATCGCTCTGAGCACCGCCGCCATGTGGATCATTGCCGCCCGCACCCCCGGGGTGATTGCGGAATACAGCAACCAGTTCGTGATGCTCACCGTTGTTGCAGGGTTCCTGCTGTTGCTGTGGGGAGCCATGCTGTTCGCCTGCACGCACATTCTCAACCGCCCACAGCACGCCGGCGATGACCTGGAACTCGCCTGGGACGACGCCGAACGTACCGTTGCACTACGCGGACTCATCGACAACGCAATCGCCATGGCGATGGTGTCATCCCTGGTCACACTGGTAGGCGTTGCCAACGTGATCATCAGCCCCCAGGTGCGCGAAGGCGCTCAAGACCTCACCGCTGGACTGGGAGGACTGGCGTTCATTACCGGTCTGGTCTGCTGGGCGATCGTCCTAATTCCATACCTGACTGGCCGTTTCAACCCCACACCATGGCGCAAACTGTGGGCCGGAAAAGAACTCGGAACCACCTCGGACGCGACCACCTCGGGGGAAGCAGCGCACACTGCGAACCCGAACTCTGCGACCACCTCGGACGAAAACGCCTGACGACGGCGCTGCCAGACCTAACAGACCTCACAGAGACCTGACAGAAAGGACGGATGCCATGTTGCGCATCGACCCCGCAGGTGCGACACCTCCGTACGAGCAACTACGTTCGCAGCTCATCCAGCAGATCGAGTCCGGCGAACTCCCGCCCGGTTCCCGCCTCCCAGCCGTGCGACGTTTGGCCAGCGACCTGGGAATCGCACCCAACACGGTCGCCCGCACCTACCGCGAACTCGAAACCCAGGGGTACGTGAAAACCGCCGGCCGGAAGGGAACGATCGTGAGTGAAGACACCTCGGCCGCGCCTGCACTCACGGCTACCCGCGACTTCGCCCGCCAGCTTGTGGACATGGGTATTGATGCGGAGTCGGCGGTGAGGATGCTTCGCCGGGCCTTCGCCGAGGTGGCACAGCGTTAACCGCCTTCCTTACGTAAGTGCCCCGTGAGTTGGAAGTGCCCCCGAGGTGGATGTTCCGCCTCGGGGGCACTGGGCTTTTTGTGCGGTTATGTGGGGGCTGTGTGGGTGGGGTTGGGGTGCGGGTTAGCGTGTGCTGGCGTTGGGCGCCTTGCTTGGCCACCAGATCTTGTCGCCCATGAGGGTGAAGACCGACGGCACGATCACTGCGCGTATCACCAGGGTGTCGACGATAACGCCCACTCCCACGATGAGACCCAGCTGGCCCAGGATGACGAGCGGCAGGATTCCCAAAGCCGCAAACACTGCCGCCAGCACCACACCGGCGCTGGTGATCACGCCACCGGTGTGGGTGATCGCTTCGACTATGCCGTCGCGAGTGCCGTGGACCTTCGCCTCATTCCAGGCCCGGTGGACAAGGAAGATTGTGTAGTCGATTCCCAACGCCACAAGGAACAGGAACGCGAGCAGTGGCACCTGCAGGTCAAGGGCTTGCTGGCCAAGGAAAACGCGGCTGAGCCACGCGCCGGCACCAATCGCGGCGACCGTACTTGTGAGGTTGACCAGCAACAGAAGAACCGGCGCCACGATCGAACGCAACAACACCAACAGCACCACGAAGCACACGCCCAGAATCAACGGGGCGATCAGGAACAGGTCTCGCTCATTTCCGTCGCGCGCATCTAAATCCTCAGCGACAGAGCCACCCACAACCGCCTCGGCGCCCGAAACCCCGTGAACAGCCTCACGCAAGTCCCGGATCTGCGCCAAACTTTCCGCGGTACTTGGCGCAAATTCGCTGGTCACCATGACTTTGGTGAGCGTGCCGTCGTCGGTTTTGGCAACCGTGTGCGCGCGCACAATGCCTTCAACGGTCTCCACTTCGTCGACGACGTCTTGGGCCTTGTCGCTGTTGGCGACCACCCAAATGGGCTGAGCTTCACCCGGCGCGTAGTGCGGGGAAAGGACCTCGAACCCGGTGGCCGATTCGGACTTCACCCGGAACTTCTCAATCTGATCCAGCCCCACGGATGTTCCCAGCAACCCGGTCGCCATGACCCCCAACAGCGCCAGTCCCGCCAGCAGGCTCACGGCAGGTTTGCGCACCACGTTGCTGGCCACCCAGCGCCAGAAGGACCGTTTTTGTGTTGTGGTGTTCTGTGTGCTGGCGCGGGCCCCGCCCGAGGTGGTAGCTGGGGTGTTTGCCGTATCAGGGCTCTGTTCCGGCTTGGGAATGAACGGCCAGAACGCCTTGCGCCCGCTGACGGCAAGCAGGGGTGGAAGCAGGAACAGCACCGCTGCGAGCGCGATCACCAGGCCGATAGCTGAGGCAATCCCAATACCTCGGGTACTCGGAATTACAGCGACCACCAAGATCAGGAGCGCCAGAACAACTGTGAAGTTTGAGGCCAGAATCGCGGGCACTGTACCGCGCCACGCGTTGCTCAAAGCGGAACGGTGGTTTGGTGTGCGCACTAGCTCTTCGCGGTAACGCGAAATAAGCAGCAGCGCGTAGTTCGCTCCAGCGCCGAACACCAAAATGCTAATGATTCCAGCGTCGAACTGCAGATCCCATGCCGCTCCGGCTGCCGCGGTGACGCGGCCAGCTAGACCATCTGCCATACCCACTGCGAACAGGGGAAGAAGCCACAGAATAGGGGAGCGGTAGGTCAGGATCAGCAGAACCGCCACGATCCCAATCGTGAGTGTCAGCAACATGAAGTTCGCACCATCGAACGCACCAGCCACGTCAGCACCAAACGCTGGACCGCCCGTGACCTGCAAGGACATGCCGGCGGGCACATGATCAGCCAGAGTGGCACGCAAGCCCTTAACGACCTCGGCGTTTTCAGTAGACGCCTCACTTACCTGCATGCCGGTGACCAGCAGGGCTGCGTTTGGCTACACTCCGGGTCGTGGAGTGTAGCCAAACGACCGGTTTTGTTCGCTCAGAGTGAAAAAACGGGCTGTTTCGCTACACTCGACTCGATTTCCGGTGCTCGAGTGTAGCCAAACGCACCCGAGGTGGTGCCAGCCGGACCGCGCCCCGTCACCACCTCGGGAAGCCTCGTTCACACAGTATTCACCAAGCGTCCGTACGCTTGAAAAGTACTATGAAAAACAAAAAAATCGCTGCCATTGCAGGCGCGGGCATCATCGTTGTACTTGTTGTGGTGCTTGGGCTCGCCGTTGCCAGCAGATTCGGCTTTAGTCTCTTTGGCAAACCCAAAACTGAAGTCACTGCGGTTGTTGGCAGCGAAAAAGAAGCGTTCTTCAAAGACCAGCGCGTGGTCGACGTTTTCGCGAAGAACGGCTTCACAGTGAAGGTCTCAACCGCTGGTTCACTTGCAATGGCGAAAAGTGACTCCACAGCTAACAACGACTTCGCTTTCCCATCATCTGAATCCGCTGGTCAGGCGGTTCAAAAAGCGTTCAAGGACAAAGCGCGCAATTCGTACACGCCTTTCTTCTCGCCCATCGCAATTGCAACGTTCGAACCTGTCGTTCAGGTTTTAGCTAAGAACGGCGTGGCCTATGACAACCAGGGCGTTTGGGAAATCGACATGGCCAAGTATCTGAAGCTGGTCAAAGACAACAAGCGGTGGAGCGACCTCAAAGGCAACAAGGCGTACAAACCCCAGCGCAACATACTCATCACAAGTACGGACATCCGGAAATCCAACTCCGCGGTGATGTACATGACGCTGGCCAGTTACGTCATGAACAACAATTCAGTGGTTACAGGTAAAGGTGCGGCGGAATCGCAAGTTGATGACTTGGCCAAGCTCTTCCTCAACCAGGGGTATGCACAGGGGTCGTCAGCCGCTCCGTTCGAACGCTACCTGAGCCGCGGGATGGGTGAAGCGCCCATGGTTATTGTGTATGAAGGCCAGTTCTTGGGAGAAGAAACCGCACAGAACTCACGCATCCGTGACAACATGGTGCTGGCCTACCCAAGCCCCACAGTCTTTTCCACTCACACCGGTGTGACGTTTACGGAAAACGGCGACAAGGTCATGGAACTGTTGTCCAACGACGAGGAACTGGCAAAACTCCTTGCCGAACACGGGTTCCGCAGCAACGGTCCTCACGCTGCTGCTTTCGACAACTGGGTGCAAGAAAAGAACCTGAGCGACCGCTACCGCCCAGCAGGCGACTTTGTTGAGCTTGCGCAGATACCGTCCAGCGAAATCACCACGTTCCTCGTCGACAACATCGGGAGACGCTATGACTTGGCCAACTGAGTCTGCAGCCAGCACGAAAACCAAGCCCTGGCACATCATTCGTACCCTGATCGCTGTGCTGACCGTGGGTATGCTCACGTTCGTGACCGCCGCCTGCGACGGCAGTGGCTTTGGCGGTTTCGGCAAAAACGCAAACAGTCTGAAAGTCCTAGCAGGTTCCGAAGTCAAAGACTTAGAACCGATACTTAACGACATGGAAAAGGAAACCGGTGTAAGTTTCGACTCACCTACGCCGGAACACTTGAAGGCACCGAAAAACTGGTCAACGAAGGCAAGGGCGATTTCGACCTCACCTGGTTCCCGTCCAACTACTACCTGTCGTTATTTGAACAGTCGAAATCACTTGTTGGCGAAGAAAAATCAATCATGTCTTCGCCAGTTGTTCTGGGCCTCAAGCCTGAAAAAGCCAAGCAATTAGGCTGGTCAGAAGACAAACAGCCGGCATGGGCAGACGTTGCTAAAGCCGCCGAAAAAGGCGACCTGAAGTTTGGAATGACCAGCCCGCTGTCGTCCAACTCCGGATTCTCAACCGTTTTGGAAGCGGCAACAGCGCTCTCCGGTTCAGGAAACGCTCTACAAACCAAAGACGTTGAAGCCGCAACAGAAGGACTTTCCAAATTCTCCAAGGGAACGTCTCTCACCTCGGGAAGTTCTGGGTGGTTAGCGGAAGCCTTCTCAAAAGATCAGTCCAAAGCACACGGAATCTTCAACTACGAATCCGTCCTCAAAGGCATGGACTTTGGGGGCCAGAAGCCCGTGCTGATCGCCCCGTCAGACGGCGTGGTCACCGCCGACTACCCACTGACCCTGCTCGACGGGGCAGACGACACAGCCAAGGAAAACTTCAACAAGGCCACGGAATTCCTGCTCAGCGACGAAGTCCAGCAGCGCATCACGGACGAAACGCACCGTCGCACCAAGGTCTCTAACCCTGATGACTTCCCCACCACCTTCGAAACCCCGTACCCAGCAACCCTGGGCACGGTCCAGAAACTGCTGGAAGCGTGGGTGGCCAACGGACGCAAACCCGCCACGATGTTCTTCCAGATTGACACCTCGGGCTCCATGCGCGGGGAGCGACTGGAACAACTCAAAACAGCGCTGGGAATCTTGAGCGGAACCAGCGCCAAGAACGACACTGAACGCTTCCTGGCCATCCAACCACGTGAAAAACTCAAACTGGTGGAGTTCTCGCACGAAGTCAAGAGCAC
>CABTZC010000005.1 GCA_902489185.1 uncultured Brevibacterium sp.
GCCTCCCGTGGGGGCCGGGCGGTGTGCGGGGTGCTCCCAGTTCTTCCCCCCCGAGGGGGGTGTTGGTGATTTTCCCGCCCCCCCCCCCCGCCATATCAGTGGACAAAGCGTTGACAACATTGGCGCGCGCTTGGTCCTTGGAAACTTCTGGGATGGCCGCCTCGAGGTCGAAGATTACCGAATCTGACTCGCTCGTTTGGGCGGTTTCAAAAGATTCGGGTCGAAGCGCGTTAATCAGGAGCCAACTCCTGGACAGTTTCGCGGGCAGTGCGGCAGCGCGTTTGTTGCGGATCGTTGTGGGCATATGAGCAGTGTATGAAACAAGCGCCCGCCACTCGACCATTTTGTGAGATGTGTTACTGAATAGTGAGATAGAGGGGCTACTGTGAAACCTATGACTACGTTCAAGATTGCAGTAATTCCCGGCGACGGAATCGGAAAAGAAACAGTCCCTGAAGGGCTGAAAGTCCTCAATCGCGCAATTGAAGCAAGCGGCGACTCCGTTGAACTCGATCTCAACGAGTTCGGTCCCTCTGCCGAACGCTACCTGGAAACCGGTGAAACACTCACCGACGAAGAACTCGAACAGCTACGCACCCACGACGCCATCTTCTTTGGTGCAATCGGTGACCCGCGTGTACCTTCCGGAGTCCTTGAACGTGGCGTCATCATCAAACTGCGCTTCGAACTCGACCACGCGATCAACCTGCGACCCTCCCGCTATTTCCCAGGCACCAGCTCGCCTCTAAAAGATCCGGGAAACATCGACTTCATCGTGGTGCGCGAAGGAACCGAAGGATCATACTCAGGGCAGGGCGGATTCCTGCGTGCTCACACAGAACACGAAGTCGCCAACGAAATTTCCGTCAACACCCGCTACGGTGTGGAACGCGCCGTCCGCTACGCGTTCGAACAGGCCAACAAACGCCGCAAGAAGCTCACCTACGTGCACAAGACCAACGTCATGGTCCACGCCGGAAACCTGTGGGAACGCGTCGTTGAAGAAATCGCGCCGGAGTTCCCTGACGTGGCTGTTAACTACGAACACGCGGACGCTTGCACCATGTACGTCGTCAACGACCCGCAACGCTACGACGTCATCGTCACCGACAACCTGTTTGGTGACATCATCTCCGACCTCGCAGCCGCGGTGACGGGCGGGATTGGTCTTGCCGCCTCGGCGAACCTCAACGTCACCGGAACCGGGCCGTCCCTCTTTGAACCCATCCACGGATCCGCCCCCGACATCGCAGGTGAAGGGATCGCAGACCCCACCGCAACCATCCTGTCAGCAGCTCTCATGGCGCAGAACCTGGGCCTGGACGTTGCAGCCAAAGCAATCGAAACTGCAGTCGAAGCCGACATCGTCGAACGCGGCGACGCGAAGCGCTCAACTTCAGAAATTGGGGACGCGATCGCGCAGCGCATCGGCTAAGGGAGTAACATCGGTCACAGAAGCGAACCGAGTTAATGGAGACTTACTATGAGCACATTTGTCCAGCAGAAGAACTCTCAGCCCGCTCCACAGGGTGTGCGCGAAGCAATCCTGGCTAAGCCAGGTTTCGGTGACTACTTCACCGACCACATGAGCCACATCCGCTTCACCAAAGAACAAGGGTGGCACGCGCACTCCGTGAAGCCCTACGGTCCTCTGGTTCTGGACCCTGCCGCCGCAGTGTTCCACTACGCGCAGGAAATCTTCGAAGGCATGAAGGCATACCGTCACGCTGACGGTTCAGTGTGGACCTTCCGCCCCACCAAGAACGCGGAACGTATGAACAAGTCAGCCGCCCGTTTGGCGCTACCTGAGATTTCCGCCGAAGACTTCGTCGGATCGCTCCGGGCGCTCGTCGAACTCGACGAAGCGTGGGTTGCAACCCCACTGGACGCGGCCGACGAAGTCTCGCTGTACCTGCGTCCCTTCATGATCGCTTCCGAAAAGTTCCTGGGTGTTCGCGCAAGCCACGAAGTCGATTACTACGTAATCGCTTCACCAGCCGGACCGTACTTTGCTGGCGGTATCAAGCCCGTCGACATTTGGCTGTCCCAGGACCTCAAGCGCGCTGGCACCGGCGGAACCGGTTTCGCCAAGTGCGGTGGTAACTACGCGGCATCCCTGCAGGCCGGTAACCAAGCGGCTGAAAAGGGTTGCCAGCAGGTCATGTTTACCGACGCTAAAGAGTCCAAGTACTTAGAAGAGCTCGGTGGCATGAACCTCATGTTGGTCACCAAGGACAACGAACTGCTCACGCCAAACGTTTCAGAAACGATTTTGGACGGTGTGACCCGCCGTTCGTTGCTGGAACTGGCACCTTCGATTGGCCTGACCCCAGTTGAGCGTGACATTGAGGTTGCTGAATGGCGTGAACGCGCCGCTGCCGGTGAAATCGTTGAAGCGTTTGCGTGTGGAACCGCTGCGGTGATTACACCAATCGGACGCCTGGTGTCAGACGACTTCACAATTGAGCAGAGCACAGAACCAGGCGAAGTAACGATGAAACTTCGCTCTACCCTGCTCGACATCCAGTACGGCCGAGCAGAAGGCCCCGAAGGCTGGATGGTCAAGCTGGCTTAAGCCACTCAGAAAAGTTCGTACCGTCTCACGCTTAGCGTTATCGCTTCACACCGCGTACAAACGGAGTAAGCTATAACGCTAAGCGCGTACGGTGTGTGACCTAGCTCGTGGAAGGGCTCAATAGCCAATCAACTTCCAGGCTGCAGTGACGGCACACAAATTCCGGTCGGCAGATCTGATCGGCGCGCCACGTGAGATAGGAATAATTGTCATGAATCGTGTGGCAACGGAAGTGCCAACGGCACAACAGGTGGTGTCAAACCTCCCCTGGAAATGGAACGTTCAAGGCGCAATCTTCATTGTGGGTGGCCTTGGGTTTATGTTTGACGCGTGGGACGTGGCCCTCAACGGGTTCCTCATCCCACTGTTGGCAAAAGAGTGGGGCTTAAGCATTGGGCAGGCGGCTTGGATCGCCACCGCCAACCTCATTGGAATGGCCTTGGGAGCCTTCATCTGGGGCGGAATCGCCGACCGCATGGGACGCAAAAAAGCGTTCACACTGACCCTGCTCATCTTTTCCGCGTTTACGGTTCTGGGAGCATTCGCACCCAACTACGCACTGTTCCTGATCTTCCGCTTCTGCGCCGGATTTGGACTAGGCGGGTGCATCCCAGTGGACTACGCCCTGGTAGGGGAGTTCACCCCCACGAAACACCGTGGCCGCGTACTTACAGCCATGGACGGCTGGTGGCCCGTGGGTGCAACCCTGTGCGCAGTTGTTTCAGCCTGGCTCGTAAGCTTCGCCTCATGGCACACCATCATGCTGGTCATGGTGCTGCCAGCCTTGCTGATTGTCGCAGTTCGCTTCTTCATCCCAGAGTCACCCATGTACCTTCTGTCCCAGGGTCGCCACCAGGAAGCCGACGCAGTCATCCGAAAACTCGTCAAACGCACTGGAGCCAACGTCACCGAATGGTCCCACGACGGCGTTGAAGAAGCCCCCAAAGCAGCACCGCTCATGCAACGCCTGCGTGCCATGACCGGACAGGTGAACCTGCTGTGGCAGTACTCGTGGAAGATCACCCTCACCTCATGGACCCTGTTCGTGTCGGTGCTTCTGCTGTACTACGCGGCACTCACGTGGCTCCCCGGAATCCTCAAGAAACAAGGACTCACCGACCAGGCTGCGTTCATCACCACAGGCGGTATGACCGCAATTGGAATCGCCGGTGTCGTCGCTTCAGCGCTCCTCATCGAAGTCATTGGCCGCAAATGGGTTCTGGGCGCCTCGGCGGTTCTGGCAGCAGGATCACTCGTGTGGTTCGCACTTGAACTCGAAAACTCCGGAACACAACTTTCGCGCCCAGCCGTGATCGCAATCCTGCTGTTCGGGTTCCTCATCCAAGTTTCCGTGCCCGCCCTGTACACCTACGTCACCGAGCTGTACCCCACGCGCCTGCGTTCGTCTGGATTCGGGTGGGCGTCCTCGGCCAGCCGCCTGGCCATCGGGGTCGCCCCCATCGTGTTCGGTTCGCTTATGTGGCCCACCATCGGGCTGGTCAACACGTTCGCACTTACCGGCGCCCTGGTTGTGCTCGCCGTGATCGTCATGGTGTTTTTTGGCCGTGAAACCGCAGGCGAGGAACTCGACTAAACCTGCCACCCACCTCGGCGGGCTGGGCTCCCGTCACCCACTGGGGCCAAGGCGGTAGGCTCGTCTGTATGAACACGTTTCACACGGAAAGAAAAGTCCCTGGCGGAAAACTCGTTGTTGTTGACGGTGAACTCACCGACGGCGTCATCACCCACGCGCAGGTCTCCGGCGACTTTTTCTTAGAGCCTGAAGAAGCGTACTTTGCGTTGGCCCCCGCCCTGGTGGGTGTGAGCACCGCGGACAGCCGTGAGAACATCACTGAGCGGTTGGATAAGGCTGTCACGCGGGCCGCCGCCGAGGTGGGCGCTCAGGTTGACTTGCAAGGTTTCAGTACCGCTGACGTCGCGTTCGCGGTGCGACGCGGTCTGACAGGTGCCACCGATTTTTGGGACCACGAGTGGGAAATCTTCCACGACGAGTCACGCCCCACAGTCGAAAATGTGGCACTCGACCAGGTGCTCCTGGAAGAAGTAGCGGCCGGGCGCAGGAAACCCACCGTGCGCTTCTGGGAATGGGACGACACCGCGGTGGTGATTGGGTCATTCCAGTCGTACTCCAACGAAGTAGAACCTGAAGGGGTTGCGCGCTACGACGTGCAAGTGGTGCGCCGGGTATCCGGTGGGGGAGCGATGTTCATGGAAGGTGGCAACTGCGTGACCTTCTCGATCTACGCCCCAGACAGTTTGGTAGCTGGACTGAGCTACGAAGAGTCCTACGCTTTTATGGACCAGTTCATTCTGGATGCGCTCACCCAGCTGGGTGTCAGAGCAACCTATGAACCTATTAACGACATCGTGTCTCAACACGGCAAGATCGGGGGCGCGGCCCAGAAGCGCGTGTCCGCAGGAGCTGTCCTCCACCATGACACGTTGAGCTACGACATCGACGCCAACAAGATGGTCGAAGTTCTGCGCATCGGAAAAGCGAAAATTTCCGACAAGGGCGTCGCTTCGGCAAAGAAGCGCGTGGACCCCCTACGTAGCCAAACCGGTGTGAGTCGGGAACACGTCATCGACACCATGATCGACACGTTCACCCGCAGAACCGGGGCCAGCAGTGGCAGCGTCACCGCTCAGGAACTCGAGCGCGCACGCGAACTCATCGACACGAAATTCGGGACAGAAGAGTGGACGAAACGAGTTCCATAAACGTACGCGTGGACCACGCGCATAAGCCACTAGACTGGCAGTCAAAAGTACTACAACAGAAGGAGCCCACGTGCGCCCCGTTGAGCCCAGTGTTGAACTGATTTCACGCCCCAAAATCGACTGGGAAGAGATCACAGCCTACCTTGAAGAAGTAGGCGGAACCGCGTGGTCAGACCGCGTGCGCGACCAGGAATCCCCTGACAGCGAAGACCTTCTGGAATTCGCCGGACGCATGTGTTACCGCTCGTGGGAACCGGGGCTCAACCCAAACGTGGGTCGCGTGCGCACCGACTCCACACAGTACTTGGGTAACGTGGTTGCATCCCAGCACGGGTCCGTTCTGGAACACGCCAGCTACACGTTCATTCTGCACAACGTGTCGCGCGTTTTTACCCATGAACTCATCCGCCACCGCGCCGGCGCCGCATACTCACAAGAGTCCTTGCGCTATGTGCGCCTAGAAGACATTCCTTTCTGGTTCCCCGAATGGGCTCGTGAAGACGAAGAGCTCATGAAGCGGTGCCTGGACCTGCTTGACCGCATGGAAGAGCACCAGAAGTGGATGAGCGAACACTTTGGGCTGGATGAAGAAGGCCAGAACTTTACGCACAAGAAGCACATGACGTCGTTCATGCGCCGCTTCGCCCCTGAAGGCCTGGCAACCGGCATCGTGTTCACCGCCAACCTGCGTACGCTGCGCCACGTCATTGAAATGCGCACCGCTAAGGGTGCGGAGGAAGAAATTCGCCTCGTGTTTAACAAGATCGGTGAGATTATGAAGAAGGAAGCCCCCGCGATCTTCGCCGACTACACGGTGGAAGACGGCGAGTGGATTCCCGGCACACGCAAAGCATAAAAGGAGCCCCACCATGGCCCAGATTTACGACGCAGAACTCACACCTTCTAAGAACCAGGTGCTTGCCACAGTCTTAGGAACCGACGAAGCTGACATCGAGAAACTCGCAAGCTACCGTTTCGACGACCCTGCTGGCCAGATCGGCATGGAAGTGCACATTGTGCGTACCCCTGATAACTCAGTTCTTCAGGTGCCACTGGTGTACCGCCCCGAACCGCTGGAAGATGCCGAAGAAGACGAACTCATCACCACCATGGAGCACTCGGTGCTGGGAACACGCTACGTGTACCTGGGCATGTCAGACCCCGTGTTCGCAGAAGCCCTCGACGTGACCATCAGTGAAGAACAGGGCGCTGCTGAACAGTTCCTGGTCGACGGGGACACGCAAACCCCCATCACGGAGGGTCTTGCAGATGTCATCGGAACCGGTGAGATCGAACTCGAAGAGGAAGAAGACGACGAAAACCTGATCGGCGTTCTTGAACTGTTCGCAGAACTCGACCTCGACGGCTTAAGCGAAGAAGAAGCAAACCAGCCAGGCCAGCTCATTGGCACGTGGGAAGGACAAGACACACCTGTTCTGCTGGCCCACTCCGGCCTGGTGTACGTCGATGACGCAGAGTTCGACGACGAAGAAGGCGACGAAGACTAACCCCGCACACGCCTGAGGTTGCCATCCACACGGGTGGTCCAACCTCGGGCGTCTGTGTGTTCCAACAGCGGAATGGCAACCCGGCGGGTCGTGTCCAACGCCTGCCGCGCCTGGCTCAACGTAAACGGTTGCGACAACCCAGCCAGCACCCGCATGGCGCGCGCCGGCGAAGACGGAAGCACCACTACACCGTCACTCAAACGCAACAGCCTGCCAGCCTGCTCAGCGGCCGCAAGCTCACGCACACCCAAGCCAAGATCCTCCAGATCCCTAGCTTCCGGCGCATCAAACGGGTGCTCAGACAAGCGCCGCTCCAACTCCGCGACACCAGCTTCCGCAGCCCCCAAAGAACCAGAGCCCGGCAGACGCGCAAAGCCGGAAACCACCTCGGCGGGGGCCTTAACCAGGCCCTCCACCAACTCACGGGGGCACCCCACACGCTTCGCCAACTGAGCAAGCGGTACTCCCCGAGACAACGGATCGCGGGCGTCGTCCTCAAGAAGCGCCGCAACCTGTGCCACCCACGCGCGCACAATGTCTTCCCGCACCAGCCACGCACCCATGCGCGCAACCCCCGCCGGCAGCTGGTTGTCCTCTGTAGGCACGTCGTAGCCGAACGTGGTCAACGTGGACTCCCGCACGTGCCCGCGACGGGTCAGTTCAGCTGTGAAATCGGCAGGGGAGTAGTGCTCCAGGGCGTGGGCGCGCTCAGTGGCCGAACCGCGCCGAAAAAGCTCGGGCGGGTCCACATCCAACACGGTCAAACCGCCCAGAACCGCACGTTCCCCGCTTCCGCGCACCACCAGCCGGTCACCCACCTGAACCGGAATCGAGCGGGACAGTTTCAGGCGCGCGTAGCGGCCAGACAAGGGACGCACGTGTGCCTGCAGGCTAGCCGCGCCAATGTGGACGGTGACATCGGTGGGAATCGTGTCCACAGCCACCCCAGCGACGTCCACAACGTCCGTCACGTGCCAGGCGTCCGGCGTGATGAGCGCGTCACCTCGGGAAATGTCCTGTGCAGAGACCCCGCGCAGGTTCAGCGCCACTCGGGACACCGGCGCGATGCTGCTGACTGAAGAGTTATGATTCTGCAGCCCCCGGACCGTGACGCGGGTGCGGGCCTGCGCCGAGGCGAGCTCCAAGGTCTGCTCGGTGGTCACCGTGCCTTCGCCCAAGGTTCCCGTGACAATCGTGCCCGCGCCGGTGATGGAGAACGCGCGGTCGACCCAGATGCGCACCCGCCCCTCGGTAGCAGGTGGGGGTGCCGTACTGGTGACCGCGTCTAGGGCGTCAAGGAGTTCTGGGAGCCCGTCCCCGGTCACCGCCGAGGTGGTCACCAGGGGCGCATCGGTGAGGCAGCTGAGTTCGGTGCGGGCTTGGGAACTCACGTGAGCGATCTGTTCCGGCGTTGCTGAGTCGCACTTGGTGAGCACGATGACACCTCGGGTGATTCCCAAGGCCTCGAGCGCGTCACGGTGATCAGTGGACTGGGCGGACCAGCCTTCATCAGCCGCCACAACGAAACACACAATAGGAGCCGGACCGAGCCCGGCCAACATGTTGCCAATGAAGCGTTCGTGGCCGGGCACATCAACAAACGACACGTGCGTGCCACTGGGCAACGTGCAGTGCGCGAAGCCCAAATCAATCGTGAGCCCGCGCCGCTTTTCCTCATCTAACCGGTCGGGATCTGAACCTGTCAGGGCGCGGACTAGCGCGGACTTACCGTGATCCACGTGCCCTGCCGTGGCAACAACAAACGACATATCAGTGACCCGTGTGCGTGACTGGGGCGTGCGCAGTTTCCGCGTGCGCAGCGCCTACAGCCCGGGCGCACTCAATAATCCGCGCCGCAAGCACGTGATCGTCTGACGGGTCAACGCACCGCACGTCCACCAGGCACGCCCCGTCCTGCACATGCGTGACCACGGACGGTTCACCCACGCGCAACGGCTTCGCCAACGACTCCGGTAGCCGCACGGCCCAACCGGGAAGCTCCACTCCGGTGCCTCCGCCGCCACCCACGCGACCTGCGTGGGGCGTGATCTCGACTGACACCTCGGCGGCGTTGAGCGTTGCCGCCAGCGTGGCGGTGCGCTCACGGAGGTCCTTAGAGGACAGCCCTACATACGTGTGGACGGGCGGTTCCTCACCCACGACCGTGGCCGCCAAGGTGGCCAACACAAACTTACTGGCCCGCACCGCGCGCGCCAAAGGGTGAGTTGCAAGCTGTGTGACCAGCTTGCGCTTACCCAGAATGATGCCGGCCTGCGGGCCACCTAACAGCTTGTCGCCTGAAAACAGCACCACGTCTGCGCCGGCCTCCAACTCCGAGGTGGCATCCGGTTCGTTGGGTAAGTGCGGGTTGGGTGCCAAAAGGCCCGAACCGATGTCCACAACGAGCGGTACCTGGTATTCGCGCGCCAACTGTGCGAGAGCCTGTGTGCTGGGGGAGGATGTGAACCCGGACTGCGCATAGTTTGACGGGTGAATCTTGAGAATCGCGGACACCTCGCCTGTTTCACACTCGCGCCGATAGTCCGCCAGGTGGGTGCGGTTGGTGGAACCCACCTCGGTGATGGTGGCACCTACCGAACGCATGAGTTCATGCAAACGGAAACCAGCCCCAATTTCCACAAACTCCCCGCGCGAAAGCAGGATGCGGCCGGGCCTGCTCTGCGCGGCCACGAGCATGAGCGCTGAGGCGCAGTTGTTCACCACCAGCGCGTCCTCAGCGGCCGGCACGTGGAGGGTGAGAGCGTCGGTGGTTTCGACACCTCGGCGCCCTCGCTTGCCGGATTCCAGGTCCATCTCAATGTCGACGTACGCGGCGGTGTGCCCGGCGACTTCCGAGGCCCACGGGCTCAACGGGGCGCGACCCAGGTTGGTGTGGACCACCACGCCTGTCGCGTTGATGGTGGCGCGGTAGATGCCGGAGTTGAAGCGGGTGAGGTCTGCGACGAGGTCGTCGCGGAAGTTCGCCGAGGTGAAAGAAGGTTGCGTGCGTGCGCGGTCTAAGTGCCGTCGGACAATGGCCCGCGTGGTGGTCGCGTTGAGGTGCGTTGAGGCCGCGCGAACCCAGTCGCTGGCCAGCAGAGTATCGGTGCGTGGCAAATTGCGACGCGGATCTTCAGACACGTGTCCCCTTCCTGTGGCGGAGGCGGACGGGAATCGAACCCGCCAAACCGAGCTACTCGGTTTCAACAGTTTTGAAGACTGCGGGGCCCACCAGGACCCGGACGCCTCCATGAGCAAAACCTACCATCGAAGGGCCTCACTTAGTTGTCTAACATTTCTTCGTAGAAGTCGAATTGCTCGTCAGTTCCGAATGGTTGAATCACCCAGTTCGAAGCTTTATGAGCGTGGAGCATTGCCTCGACACTGTCCACAAATTTCTCGTATTCAGCTGAATTGATTTTCACTGCAACGGTCAAGACAAAATTTTGTTCGTCGGCGTTCTCCATCGAAAACGTACTCCCACATAGCCGGTGCTTGGTTGAATGCGCGCTCACACGCACATCGAAAACATCGTTGCACACGTGAGGTGCGCTACGCGCATGAGCTGTAAGCCTGGGATACGCTGGGCCCATGACTGCTCACGATCTTCCACGCTTAACGTCCCTAGCTCACGGTGGCGGGTGCGCCTGCAAAATCCCGCCGGGCGAACTCGAAGAAGCCGTCAAAGGCTTGGCTGGCCAAGACTACGACTCAGTTGTCGTTGGCCTGGACGACGGTGACGACGCAGCCGCAGTGAGCATTGGCAACGACACGATTGTGCTCTCAACAGCCGACTTTTTCACCCCGGTCGTTGACGACGCGTTCGATTGGGGACGCATCGCAGCAGCTAACGCACTGAGCGACATTTACGCGATGGGTGGCACCCCTGTGGTGGCCATCAACCTGGTGGGCTGGCCACGTGAGGTCCTGCCGCCGTCTCTGCTCAAGGACGTGCTGGCCGGTGGACTCGAGGTCGGTAAACAAGCGGGAGTTCCTGTGATCGGTGGGCACTCGGTGGACGACCCTGAACCCAAGTACGGGATGGCCGTAACTGGCACCGTGACCCCTAACGCGCTCATGCGCAACGACGCTGCTAAGCCCGGCCTTCCCATTACGTTGACCAAGCCACTGGGCGTGGGAATCCTCAACAATCGTCACAAGGCAACCGGCGACGTTTTCCCTGAAGCCGTCGAATCCATGACCACACTCAACCGTGAAGCCGCGGTTGCCGCAACACAGGCTGGCATTATCGCAGCCACCGACGTCACCGGTTTTGGTCTGCTGGGTCACCTGTTCAAAATGTGCCGCGCTTCCGGAGTGGGTGCCCGTATCGACATGTCCGCTGTACCCGTACTGGACGCTGCTAGAACAAGCGTGAGCGAAGGGTTCATCCCCGGCGGCTCACGCAGAAACCTGGACTGGGTGAAGTCAAACCTGGCTGAACAGTTCCAGGTGGGCTCAGGCATCAGCGATGACGACGTGATCCTGTTGGCCGACGCTCAAACCTCAGGCGGACTGTTGCTCGTAGGTGAGATTCCGGGCCACCCGATCATCGGCTACACCACGGACGAACCGGGAATCCAGATCAGCTAAGAATAGCCCCTGCCACATATCTGGTGAAGTCCCTTGTGTATGATGGCCTCATGCTCAAGTGATCTTCGTTCCGCTCCCGCGACCGAGGCTGTGCCCGGCGGGAGATCGCGCGACCACGAGGATCTTTATGTCTACCACCAACTCACCTGCGTCATCCCCTGCTCACCTTCGAGTGGAGGGGATCTCTAAATCATTTGGCGACCGTCGTGTCCTGACCGATGTCTCTTTCTCCGTTCCTGCTGACAGCCGTGTGGGATTGATCGGGGAGAACGGCTCTGGCAAGAGCACGTTATTGCGGATCATCGCCGGACACACTCAACCAGACACCGGAATTGTCCGCGTGTCTCGGCCAGGGGGATTGGCTACGGTGGGCCTATTACACCAGCGCCCGCCTTTTGACATGGACGATTCTGTCGCTAACGCCCTCGAGTCCGCCGTAGCCCATGCCCGGCGAGCTGCAGAAGCAGTTGAACAGGCTTCACAAGCGCTGGCTGAGGATCCACATACGCCAGGTGCTGCCGAACAACTTGCCACAACCTTGGAAACCGCTCAACGATTGGGAGCCTGGGAAGTAGATGCCCGGATCAGCACAACGCTGGCAGGATTTGGGCTCGCTCACCTCGACCGTGAGCTTCCTACTGGATCCTTGTCAGGTGGCGAGCGCGCCCGCCTGTCCCTGGTGTGGCTGTTGCTTTCTCGACCGGACGTACTTTTGCTGGACGAACCCACCAACCATCTGGACGACGCAGCTTCCGAGCACCTGTGCCAAATGTTGGCCGAGTGGACCGGACCTGTGTTGATAGCAAGTCACGATCGCGCGTTCCTCGATGAGTCTGTCACCGGCTTGGTTGACCTTGACCCCCGCCCAGTACCTCATAAGGCACAAGACACCTCGGCCGGTCCAGCTTCAGGCGTGGGCGTCACTCGCTACACGGGCACCTACACCGACTATCTAGATGAACGTCGACAGGTCCGAAACCGATGGGAGCTCCAATACGAAGAAGAACAAGCAGAGCTCAAACGGTTAAGCGCCGCGATGCGTAACAGCCGGACGGTAGGCCATCCGGGCCGCGAACCTCGTAGTGAGATTCGAATGGCCAAAAAGTTCTACGCTGACCGGAACGCTAAAGTTGTCTCGCGCCGCGTGAACGACGCTCGTGCACGGTTAGAGGAGCTTCAACAACGACAAATTCGGCGTCCACCTCGAGAGCTAGAGTTCCAAGGTCTGACCGCCGCTAGTAAACCTGAACCGGCTACAACTGGTACCGTTCTCAGCGCCGTGAAGGTCAGCGTTGAGAACCGTCTTGCTTCGGTATCCCTGACTGTTGATCCGTCCACAAAACTGCTGGTCACTGGTGCAAACGGGGTGGGAAAGTCCACTTTGCTTTACGTGCTTGCTGGCGATTTATCTCCGTCCCGAGGTGTCCTGACTCGTCGTAGTGGTGTGCGCGTAGGCATGTTGGCGCAGGAGACCACTCTTCCCGATCCTCACCTCCGGGGGTCAGGTCGCACGGTAGCGCAGGCGTACGCAGACATGGTGGGAGTTGCACGGGCGGAGCAGGTTCCTCTGTCGACGTTTGGGCTAATCGCGCCCTGGGACCAAGATCGTCCCGTCGAAGCTTTAAGCGTGGGACAACAACGTCGCCTGGCCCTGGCAAGCCTGCTGGCCGATCCGCCAGACGTGCTATTGCTGGACGAACCTACGAACCACCTCTCATTGGCGCTCGTCACTGAACTTGAGGCGGCCATCCCGGGGTACCCAGGTGCGGTCGTGGTTGCATCACACGACAGGTGGCTACGGCGCAACTGGAGTGGTGACGTTTTAGAGTTATGACCGCGGGCTGACTCAGTCTTTACGCTCAGCCAGTCACCTCACGTGACAATTGAGTCGTGCGTGATACCCGCCTCTTGACGTGCCCGCAACCGGGCCTTCTGCGGTTCCACCACATACTTGGGGTCCTGTGTGGACGCGTGCCCTGCGTCCATGACCCCGAACCTGGTCAGCGCCGAACCTGCCACCAAGCACGCGCCCGACACAATCGCACCCACCCGGTTGCGCCCCACCAAGGCAGTGCCCACACCGCCGGCAATCACACACGCCTCGGACAGATGCATGAGCTTGCCCGCGTGCCCAATCTCCAACGGTTCGGCCTCCAGCGGGTGCATGTCCTTCTTGGTCCACGTGAGCGCAATCAAGTCACCAGCCACACCCATGAGCGCTAAGAGTCGCGCCGGCCCCGCCTGTGCGGGGGAGGTGGTGACCATGGCGGCGCCTCCGGCTGCCAAGGACGCCGAGGAGGCAAACACAAACGGCAACCCTCGCCTGGCCGCGTTCCAGGTTGGAACTGCTGTGTTGGACAAGAGCGCTGCCGTATACACGGCAAGTGGCGCACCCAAAGCAGACGCGAGGAACCCCGCCGGGGTTTCCATAGTGAACAGGGCCTTCTTACCGGCCTTGACCAACGCAGTATCTTCGCCGGGGATGTGACCTTCCAACATGCGCACGACCTCGGCCGCGCCAGCCACACCCGCACCGGTAGAAAAACCACCCAAAATCCACGACCCCAAACTCATAGGGGACGTGACCTTCACGGTGCGCATCATGTTAAGAAAACGTTCGGGACGCCCCAGGTCAGCAATCAGCGCGACCGCACCAGCACTAATCGCACCCAATGCCGTGAGCCTGGCGTTACGACGAAGCTCGTGCAACCCCGTCACGTGAGCGCCAGCTGCCAGCAGAGCAGAACCACCAGCAATCCCACCCAACACCAGGTATGCGCCAATCTCATGCTTCCACGGCGGAGCTTTCACAATCGGGCGACCGTAATACGACTCGAACTGCGCCTCATCTACCATGAGGTCTTCGCCACCTCGGCCGCGCTTCTTACGCTTGCCGCCTTGCCCAAAGAAATTCCGGAAACGCTTTTCGCGTTTTGGAGGCCGGTAGCTGTCGAACTCTTGCGTCACTTGCGACCTCCCAAAAACGCAACCGTAGCCGCCGCGAGCATACCTAACGCAGCCACTCCCGCACGCTTGTACATACTGGGCAGATCCGACGTGGGCACCCTAGGGTCAGGTGGTAAGCCGTACACCTCGGGCTCGTCCAAAAGCAGGAACACCGAACCCGTTCCGCCCACACCGTCATTGGGGTTGGCGCCGTACAATCGCGCTTCAGTCATTCCGGACTCACGCAACTCGGCCACGCGTTCTTGCGCGGTTTCGACCATCGAGTCGTGGTCACCAAACTTAATTGACGTGGTGGGACACGTCTGCGCGCACGCAGGAGTCTGGCCCTCCACCAGCCGGTCGTAACAGAGCGTGCACTTGTTCGCCGTGCCGGGATTAGGCACTTCTTGGTCCAACGGCTCACGGTCTGGATTCGTGTTCACCGTGCCATCGTCACGACGCTCAATCACCCCGAACGGGCACCCAGCAACACACGTCCCGCACCCGTTGCACACATCGTTTTGCACCACGACAGTGCCGAACTCCGTGCGGAAGAGCGCACCCGTGGGGCACACGTCCAAGCATCCGGCGTGCGTGCAGTGCTTGCACACATCCGAACTCATCAACCAGCGGAACTCGGGGGTATCCGGCTGAGCGTCTGCGCCGGTGGGATTAGCCAGCCCGCCCAAAACATCGACGTTAGACAGATCCTCTGACGGGGCAGGCAAGGTGGCCCGCGCCTCGGGAGAGCTACCTGCTGGGCGCACCTGTGGCATACCCAGGCTCACCAGCTTGCGACCCGACTCGCGTGCGCTCGCAATATCGTCCTTGCCTTGCTCAACGAACTTGACGTGTCGCCACGTGTTCGCGCCAAGACCACCGGTGTTGTCGAAGGACGAACCCAGCATCTCCAACGAGCCGTCCTGCGGGTTCCGGTTCCACTCCTTGCACGCAACTTCGCACGCTTTACACCCAATGCAAATGGAGGAGTCGGTGAAAAAGCCCTTGCGTTCGTGGGCGGTGTGCCAGTTGGCATCAGCAATCGGGTCGGTCGCTCCAGCTAGCTGGCCCATTACTTGTCACCTCGTTTAAATCGCGCACGCTTATCATCCCACTTTGCAGCACCCGGGCCGTCCGCGCCACCAGCGGCGGCATCCCGCGTCGCCTCAGCACCTTCGACCGGAGCGGGTCCTTCGCCCGGTGGAGGAACTGCACCTTCCTGTGCTGGGAGGTCGTGCCCGGTATCCAAGGTGACTCCCGCCTCGGCCCGGTACTTATCAACCAAATCCCGCAACGCTTCACCACGCGGCCTGCGCCCCGGTTTGATGGCAACCGCGATCGACTTGGATTCCTGAATCTGCGCGTTGGGGTCCATGGTGACACCAATGAGGTCGTTCGCCGAATCCCCTGACACCACGGCGTGCGAACCCTGCGCCCAGTGGTACGGCAAACCAATCTGGTGAACCGTGCGCCCGTTGATGTCCAGAGGCGTGAACCGTTCACTGACCATCACGCGGGCCTCAATCGCTGAACGCGGCGTGATCAACGTGGCCCATTCCCCGTGCGTCAGGCCTTCAAGCTCAGCCAGTTCAGGGGACACTTCGCAGAACATTTCTGGCTGGAGTTCTGCCAGGTACGGCAACCAGCGACTCATTCCTCCTGCCGTGTGGTGTTCCGTGAGGCGATACGTGGTGAACACGTGCGGGTACACGTCCTTGCCCGCTTCGCCACTGCCCGGCGAGTACAGGTTGATGTCGTCTGCGATCGTCATGCGCGCTGGGCTGTTTTGCGGGTCGTACAGCGGGTTCGGAATCGCCGACTCCGGCGGTTCGTAGTGCGTGGGCATAGGCCCGTCGACCACACCGGTGGGCGCGAACAGCCACCCCTTACCGTCAGCTTGCATGATGAACGGGTCATCACCGGCAAGAGCGGCCGGTCCCACGGCGTCTTCAGGCGGTTCGTAGTCGGGAGCGCGGTCGGCTGGGAAGTCCGGGATGTCGTGACCCGTCCAGCATTGCTGGTCTTGGTCCCACCACACGTACTTCTTGCGCTCTGACCAGGGCTTTCCTTGCGGGTCAGCGGATGCGCGGTTGTAGAGCATGCGCCTGTTGGCCGGCCATGCCCAGCCCCATTCGCGGGCCGCGACGTCCTGCTCCTGCCCCGGTTTGCGGTTGGCGGCGTGGTTGATTCCGTCGGCAAATACACCGGTGTAGATCCAGCAACCGCCCGAGGTGGTTCCGTCCGCCCGCATTTCATTGAAGTTGGCGAGTGGCTCACCTGTGTTGGGGCCGTCGAGGTGGAACCCGTTGATTTCGGCAAGGACTGCTGAAGCGTCGGGCTCACCGTGTTCATCGACCGGGTAGTCCCACGTGAGGTCCAAGAGCGGACGGTCACGCGGGTCCGTGGAGTCGGCGAGCTTTGCACGGATCCGGTTTCCGAGGTCGTAAAGGAACTCCAAGTCCGAGGTGGCATCCCCGGGCGGAGTGATGGCCTGGTGGCGCCACTGCACGAGGCGCTGCGTCTGTGTGAACGTTCCGGCCTTTTCCGTGTGGTTGGCCGCCGGCATGAAGAAGACTTCCGTACCGATGTCTTCTGTGCGCAGTTCGCCCGTTTCGATTTCGGGCCCTTCTTTCCACCAGGTCGCCGATTCGATCATGTTGAAGTCGCGCACCACCAGCCACTTGAGGTGCGACATGGCCATACGCTGCATGCGACCGTTCGCAGACCCCACCGCCGGGTTCTGCCCCAGCAAGAAGTATCCGTCAACCTTGTCTTCAAGCATCAACATGCACGACTGGTACGTGCCGTGCGGTCCGTTAATACGGGGGAGGTAGTCGTACGCGAAGTCGTTTTCTGGTGTGGCCTTGTCACCCCACCACGACTTGAGCAGGCTCACCGCGTACGCATCGCCGTTGGCCCAGAAGCCCTTCTTCTTTTTGTCACCCACGGCGCCGAGGTATTGGTCCAGGGTGTCGTGCGTCCCGGCTTTGGGCATGGGCAGGTAACCGGGAAGCAGGTGGAACAGGGTCGGGATGTCCGACGCACCTTGAATCGTGGCGTGCCCGCGCAATGCCATGATTCCACCGCCGGGGCGTCCCATGTTTCCAAGCAGAAGCTGGAGGATCGCCGCCGTGCGGATGAACTGCGTTCCCATGGAGTGCTGCGTCCAACCCACTGCGTAGGCAAAGCACGTGGTGCGCTCCCGACCCGAGTTCTGCGTAATGGAGCGTGCCACGTACTCAAAGTCTTCGCGCTTAATGCCACACATCTGTTCCACTAACTCAGGCGTGTAACGCGCATAGTGGCGCTTAAGGATCTGGAAAACAGTCCTGGGGTGCTCATATGTGGGGTCGGTGGCTGGGCGACCCGTTTCAGGATCGATTTCGTACGCCCAACTGGACTGGTCGTAAGTCTTGGAGTCCTTGTCGAACCCAGAGAACAGGCCGTCGAGGTCCTCCGTGTCGCGGTAGTCCTCGTTGATGATCGTGGCGGCGTTGGTGTAGGCCTGCACGTACTCAGCAAAGTACGCGTCGTTTTCGATAACCCACCGGATGAGCGCTCCCAAGAACACAATGTCCGAACCCGCCCGGATAGGCACGTACTTGTCAGCAAGTGCCGAGGTGCGACTAAAGCGAGGGTCGATGTGAATGACGCGTGCCCCGCGCTTTTTAGCTTCCGTCACCCATTGGAACCCAACGGGGTGAGCTTCAGCCATGTTAGAACCTTGGATCACAATGCAGTCGGCATTGGCCATGTCCTGGAGGTACTGGGTGGCGCCTCCTCGCCCAAATGAGGACCCCAAACTGGGGACCGTGGCAGAGTGTCAAATACGTGCTTGGTTTTCCATCTGAACAGCGCCGGCGGCGGTGAACAGCTTCTTGGCCAGGTAGTTTTCTTCGTTGTCGATCGTGGCTCCACCCAGGGACGCAATTCCCATGGTGCGATTGAGCGGACGACCGTGTTCGTCGGTGTCTTGCCAGTGGGCGCGACGTGCTTCAATGAAACGATCCGCGATCATATCCATCGCGGTGTCCAAGCTGATCTTTTCCCAATCCGTGGAGTGGGGAGCGCGGTACAGGACATCCGTGACACGCCCAGGCGCGTTCACCAACTGTTCTGAGGCCGCACCCTTAGGGCACAGACGTCCACGTGAAATAGGGGAGTCCGGGTCACCTTCGATCTGTACAACCTTGTTGTCTTTCACGAAGATTCGCTGACCACATCCCACGGCGCAGTAGGGGCACACCGACTGAACGACTTTGTCGGCGGTCACCGTGCGCGGTTCAGTGTTCTGGGTCTTTTTACTGGTCACGGAAGGGCCGCGACCAAACGCGTCACCAGTGGTGAGCTGACGCACCACCGGCCACTGCAAAAAACTGAACCGACCCATGCCTGGGAGTCTAGCACCAGCGTGGCTACTGGATCAGGTTTTGTGCCTGGTCAATCTGGGTGATGAGACGACGTCTCAAGGCTTGAGCCTGCCGGGAAAACTCCTCTTGCCGGCGCATGTATTCGGCCTTCCCCTGGGCGGTTTCAATCGCGACGACCCCGTACCCCCACGCGCGCACATCGTAGGGTGAGGCTTCCATGTCGAGTGTGCGAATCGCACGCGCAAGGTCGAACGTGTCCAACACTGTCGCAGATTCCACAATCGGTTCCAGCTTCATCGCCCACTTGTACAGGTCCATTCCGGCGTGCAGACATCCGGGTTGTTCGTTCGCGCGCATCCCTTGCCGTGTGGGTTGCAGCGTGTTCAGTGGGCGTGCCGGGGGAGTGAAGAACCTGAACGCATCGTAGTGACTGCACTGGATTCGGTGATTTTCGACCACGCGGTCCGTCTCTTCTTGGCTCAACCGCAGTGGCACGTGCGAGTGGCGGTGTTCCTGCGCCGTCTGTTTGTACACCATGGCCCATTCGTGCAACCCAAAACACCCGAATGAGGCCTCCCGATCCACTGTGGCTTCCAACAGTTGCCGGATGAATGTTGCTCCCTGGCCACGGTCGGCTGCCCACGCGTGCACGTCAACGTGGGCTACCGTGTGCCCGGCGTGCTGGCTACGTGTGTACCAGCGCCGGTTGAAGTAGGCCTCATCCGCCGAGGTCTCAACCACCACCGCTGTTCCCGCGCCCGGGTGCCATGTGGCGAGTTTGCCGGGTTTGAACGGGTAGTAGGTGAAAAGGAAGTCCTCAACCGGGTGTTTTTCGCCGCGTGACCGGCGTTCCAGGTGGGAAGCAGTGCGTTCATGAACGGCCTGTTCATGGGCGTCACGAAGTTCCCGCCATTCGCGGGGTGAAAGAACGTACACGGTTTAGTCGAGGTGTCCTTTGCCCGCTGCGGTGGAGCGTTCGTCAAGGAGTTCGTTAGCCGAGGCGGTAATCCGCTCCCGCTGAAGGTCGGTCAGTTCCAGCTGGGGAACCACCGTGTAGGTGCCGTTTTCAATGGTCACCGGATAGGAGTACACCACCCCGGCGGGCACACCGTAGCGCGCCTCCTCGGGTAGCGCCTGCGTGGGGACCGCCATGGACACCCAACGGCCGTCCGTTCCCTGCTCCCAGTCGCGGAGGTGATCCAGGGTCGCTGACGCGGCAGACACCACCGAGGAACCACCTCGGGCTTTAATCACGGCGCCACCGCGGGTGGCAACGGTGGGCACGATGGTGTCCAACCAGGTGTCCCGGTCAATGACGTCCAAGGCGGGAGTGCCACTCACGGTTGCGAACGTGAGGTCAGGGAACTGCGTGTTCGAGTGGTTACCCCACACGGCCACCTGAGCGATCTCACCCGCACTCACGCGGGCGCGCTGGGCCACTTGTCCAATCAGACGGTTGTGGTCCAGGCGGGTGAGCGCGGTGATATTGGCGGGGTTGAAGCCCTCTTTTTCTGCGTGGTGAGCGGCCACCAACGCGTTCGTGTTGGCAGGGTTTCCCGTGACCACGACTTTGCAGTCCGGGTGGGCGACCTGCCCCAAAACACGGCCTTGAGTGGCGAAAATGCCTGCGTTGACTTCAAGAAGATCAACGCGGGTCATGCCGTCCTTGCGGGGTGCCGAACCGATGAGCAAGGCTGCGTGAGCGCCGTCGAAGGCAACCTCGGGATCATCGGTGGCCACGATGTTTGCGATGCGCGGGGAGGCGTGGTCCACGAGCTCCATAATGACCCCGTCCAGGGCCTTGACCGCCTGCGGGACTTCGAGGAGGCGCAACTCAATGGGTTCGTCCCCGTAGACGTAGCCGTCAGCGAGCCGGCCCAAAACGTTGTATCCGATATTTCCTGCAGCACCTGAAACAGCGACGATTTTCATGAGCGCCCCTTTCTGACGTCTGGAATTATTCTATCGGCCAAAGGCAGGTAGCTTAGCGAGGTGCTGACCGGTTCGTGCGCGCCGTTGGCACCGCGTTCCACGGGTCCTCAGGCCACGGGTGTTTGGAGTACTTGCCTCGGTTTTCTGCCCGCACATGCGCATACGCCCCATTCCAAAAACTGCGCAGATCATCCGTGACCGCCAAGGGCCTGCGGGCTGGTGACAACAAGTGCATGAGCACTGGACGCCCCAGAATTGAAGGCGTATCAGCCAGACCAAAGCATTCCTGGAGTTTTACTGCCAACACGGGAGCTTCCGGCTGATCCCCGTGGGACTCCGGCGTGGGGTACGTGACCCGGACTTTGGCGCCACTGGGAACCTCGAGCCGTTCAGGAACCAGCTCATTGAGCCGGGCCGCTTCTGGCCACGGAAACACGCGCTGCAACGCCGCCGCCAGGTCAATCTTGTGCCCACGGCCCAGCGCCTCCAGATCAGGTTCGAGCCACGTGAGATCCCGTAGAGCGTCCAGCGTGACATCGGGCCACGGGTCACCTACGACGGCGTGCACAAAGCCCAACCTGCCACGCAAGGCCTCAAACGCGGGGTCACCCTCACCCGGCTGTTCGGAAATTCCCGGCACCACGGCGTGCAACCCACGTGTCTCACACGCAGCCCGCACAGCGTCCACTACCGCCTGAGCTGACGGCTGCACCGGGGTGGATGCGAGCTCAATCGCACCCAGTTCCTCCACCTTCCGGGCCTGCACCTTGCCGTCTGTAAACTCGGCGCGCTCAACCGTGCGGTGTAGCGGCCCGGCGGCCTCTAGCGCAGTCGCTTCATCGATCGACACGGCCAACTGCGCACGCGCCTCACTGCCCGCACGCGCCATGCTGGCAACCGCGATCCAGTCATCGAACCCATCCGCACGCACACCGGTTCCGGAGGCAGTCAGGTAGGTGTCGCCTCGGCGGCGGGCAATCCACTCAGGACGCGCCAACGCGGTCACCAACCCCACAACAGAACGTGGCACGGAACCCTTAGGCGCATCCACGCCAGCAATCCGGGAAAGCCGGGCCACCTCGCGCTCAAACGCCGCCGTGCCCGAAAGCTTCGACACCAACTCCGGCACATCGCGCGCCCTCTCATCAGCGGCCAGCGCGCACGCGACCCGCACCGCTTGCGGCCCCACCTTCTCCACGCCGTCAAACAGCGCGCGAGCCACATGCGGATCGGCCGGGACGCTCGCGAGCTTGTGCCCAACCGGGGTTGCCTCCCCGTCCTGGTCCAACGCCCCCAGCGCAGTGAGTGCCTGCACCGCTCGCTCCGTTGCCCGAGGTGGCAGCTCCGTTGGCATGTCCAGCCCGACTCCCAGCGGGGTTCCCCACACCGCTAAATCAAGCACAGTAGACGTGAGGTCTGAGGTTGTGATCTCTGGGGGAGTGTGGGCTGGCCGGGACGCGAAATCCGCTTGGCTCATACACCGGATGACCCGGCCCGGGGCTTCACGGTGCGCACGGCCCGCCCGCTGCACCATGGCCGCTTTAGACGCACCCACGGTGACCAGGCCGGACATCCCGCGCACGGAATCAAACCGCGCCTGCCTGTCCAAACCAGCATCGACCACAGAGCGAACCCCTGGAACCGTGATCGCCGATTCGGCAATGTTGGTCGCCACGATCACCCGGGTGCTGCCAGGTACGTGGCCGCGCACGATCCGCTGTTGGGCGGCAACGCTGAGCCGGCCGGACAGCTCCTCGGTGGGGAAGTCACGGCGCACACTGGCTGCCACTCGCTCAATTTCGCGGGCACCAGGCACAAACACCAAAACGTCCCCACCGCGCTCGCTGCGGTGACCAGCCTCGGCGACCGCGACACTTGCCACGTGGTCTAAGAAGTCCCAGTCCACGCCACGTTCAGTGAGCGGACGCGGCCCGGGCTCCCACACGGTCTCACACTCAAATGTGGGCACGTGAGCGGATAAAAGC